>NZ_JAPFGW010000006.1:0-236591 GCF_059803595.1 Blastomonas sp. 34TW | reverse complement strand
GCCATGGCAGCTACCTCCTGCCATATTGAATCAACCGTTCACGCCGCGCGCAAGCGGTTAATAGGTCCTGACCCTAGTCGCAGCGGTGAGGGCGTGGGTGCGGCCGGGTGCGCTGGTGCGTGACACAGGCAGAATCATCATCCGGTACCATCACCCCCAACCAACCCTCCCCCATCAAGGGGGAGGGCCTCAGAACGATAATCTGCAACAAAAAGGGTGGGCCGTTGCCGACCCACCCCGTTGCATTCTACCCTTTGGAGCCTGGCGTCAGGCCGCCTGGCTGTCGCCTTCATCCTTGGTCGAAGCCTCGACGACCTGCAGCTTGGGGGTGCCGTTGATCGCGATCTTCTTGGGCTTCATCGCTTCGGGCACTTCGCGCACCAGATCGATGGTCAGCAGGCCATCCTCCAGCGAAGCGTCGCTCACCCGCACGAAATCGGCCAGCTCGAAGCGGCGCTCGAAGTTGCGGTTGGCGATGCCCATGTGCAGGAAGTTGCCGCGCGATTCGCTCTCGGCAGCCTTGCGGCCAGACACGACCAGCAGATTCTGCTGCGCGGTAATGTCGAGCTCGTTCGGCTTGAAACCGGCAACCGCGATGGTGACGCGATAGGCGTCATCGCTGCTGCGCTCGATGTTGAACGGGGGGTAGTTATCGCCCTGTGCAGCCCGGGCCTGGTTTTCCAGCAAGTCGAACAGCCGGTCAAAGCCAACGGTGGTGCGGCGATAGGGGGTGAAATCAAAACGGTTCATCGTCAAAATCCTTTTCAAGCGATTTCAAGTGTTTGAGACCCACTTCTGCGGCGCCTCGGACATGTGACCCACCCGATTGGCGTGGCTCACATCGCAAATTTAAGCGTTCGAAATCGCGTTTCAAGATGGATTTTTGATGTGAGCCGCACACGGGCGGACCGGAGGAGCGCCTGTCTTGCGCAGACGAAAAAAGAGCGTCCGGCCCCCAAGACCCGGACGCTCTTTATCAGGTTCATATCGCGCGCTGATGCTCGTAAGCATCGCTCGCAAATCCTGAACCCTCGGTAACCGCCGCTTTCCCCAAAACGACGGAAACTATCCCCGAACCCATGGCCGTAGCCGCTTGATCCGCGTTGTCATGATTCCGTAATGCGACCTCAGGCGCTAGGGAAATTCGCGGCATGCCGTCATTTTTGATCCTTTCTGTGTTTTATGTGCAACACGCCTTCGTTCAGGGATCAGCCATTGTCAGCCTTGCATGCGCTGGTTAATGGAAAAAGCCGAGCAGCGCCGCTGATCCCCCGGATGGCGCCAGTTCCGAAAGGATCCTTCCCCCTCCATGCTGTCCACATTCGAATGGACGATCGCCAAGCGCTATCTGCTGCCCGGACGCGGTGAGGCGTTCATCTTCCTGGTCGCAGGCATCAGCCTGGTCGCGGTGGCGCTGGGCGTCGCCGCGCTGATCATCGTGATGAGCGTGATGAACGGCTTTCGCGCCGAACTGCTCGACAAGATCGTCGGACTCAACGGACACGCGGTGGTGCAGGGCTATGGCGGTCGGCTGAACGACTGGCAGGATATCCTCAAGGAAACGCGCAAGATGGACGGTGTCGTCGCCGCATCGCCGCTGATCGAGCAGCCGCTGCTGATCAATTTCGACGGGCGCGTGGAAGCGGTGCTGGTGCGCGGCACCGATGCACCCGATATCGCCGCGCTCAAGGACAAGACCGTGCTGGGCTCGGTCGCCGAGCTCAAGGCAGGCGCGTCGAAGGTCGCGCTGGGATCGCGGCTGGCGCAGAATCTGGGTGTGAGGATCGGCGACAAGATCACCATCATCAATCCGGCAGGGCGCGCGACCCCGTTCGGCACCGTTCCGCGCGAGATATTGTACGAGGTCGCTGCCATCGTCGAGATCGGCGTCTATGATTATGACAAGGCGTTCGTCATCATGCCGATCAGGGACGCGCAGCTCCTGCTGCTGCTCGGCGATCAGGTCGGCATGATCGAGGTGACGACGCGCGATGCCGACAAGGTGCGCGAGATTCTCGCGCCGCTGGAGCAGAAGCTGCGCGGCCAGGCGGTGGTCAACGACTGGCGCACGATCAACGCCTCGCTGTTTGAGGCGCTGGCGGTGGAGCGCGTCGCGATGTTCATCGTGCTGTCGATCATCATTCTGGTCGCGGTGTTCAACATCCTCTCGTCGCTGATCATGCTGGTGCGCGCCAAGACCCGCGACATCGCGATCCTGCGCACGATGGGGGCCAGCCGCAACTCGCTGCTCAAGATCTTCATCACGGTGGGGCTGATCATCGGATCGCTCGGCACGGTCGCCGGGCTGGGGCTGGGCTTTGTCTTCCTCTATTTCCGGCAGAGCATCGTGCTTGCGGTCCAGTTCGTGACCGGCCAGCAGCTCTGGGACCCTTCGATCCGCTTCCTCACAGAGCTTCCCAGCCGCACCGACCCGGTCGAAGTGGGGGGGATTGCGCTGATGGCCTTGCTCTTCAGCTTCCTGGCGACGCTCTATCCCGCCTTCAAGGCGTCCTCGACCGATCCCGTGCAGGTGCTGCGCTATGAGTGATGCCGTCATCCTGCTCACCGATGTCCGCCGCAGCTTTGCGCAGGGCGGCGTCACCATCGACGTGCTCAAGGGCGTCAATCTGGCGGTCGAACCGGGCGAGATCGTCGGGCTGCTTGGTCCTTCGGGATCGGGCAAGTCGACGATGCTGCAGGCGGTGGGCCTGCTGGAGGGTGGCTTTACCGGGTCGATCCGCATCGCTGGCGAAGAGGCGGCGCAACTGAACAGCAACGGGCGCACCCGGCTGCGCAAGACGGCGCTGGGTTTCGTCTATCAGTTCCACCATCTGCTGCCCGATTTCACCGCGCGCGAGAATGTCGTGCTGCCGCAGTTGATCATGGGGCGCACCCGCGACGAGGCATCGGACCGGGCAGCGGAACTGCTTTCCCGTCTCGGGCTCGGCCAGCGGCTCGACCATCGCCCCAGCCAGCTTTCGGGCGGTGAGCAGCAGCGCGTCGCAGTCGCGCGCGCGCTGGCGAACCGGCCCAGGGTCGTGCTTGCCGACGAACCGACCGGAAATCTGGACGAGGCGACCGCCGACAGAGTGTTCGACGAGTTCCTGCATCTTGTAAGGGAAGAGGGCAGCGCGGCATTGGTGGCCACCCATAACGAACGACTGGCCACGCGCATGGACCGGGTTGTCCGCCTGCACGATGGAAGGATCGCATGACCGTTTTCGATTACACGATGCCGCTGCCCGATGGCAGCTCCAAGCCGCTTTCCGATTATCAGGGCCAGGTTCTGCTGATCGTCAACACGGCCTCCAAATGCGGGTTCACGCCGCAATATGAAGGGCTCGAGGCGCTGCATCGCGAATACAAGGATCGCGGGTTCGAGGTGCTGGGCTTTCCGTGCAACCAGTTCGGCGCGCAGGAGCCGGGCGATGCCGAAGAGATCAAGAACTTCTGCTCGCTCACCTATGACGTGACCTTCCCGCTTTCTGCCAAGATCGCGGTCAATGGCGAGGAAGCCGATCCGCTGTGGAAGTATCTCAAGAGCCAGCAGGCCGGGCTGATGGGCAGCCGCGCGATCAAGTGGAATTTCACCAAGTTCCTGATCGATCGCAAGGGCAATGTCGTCGCGCGCTACGGTTCGATGGTGAAGCCCGAGCAATTGAAGGCGGATATCGAGAAGCTGCTGTAACGCTGCACGTGCGCAGGTCGAAAATTTTGCTATAGCCCCGTCATTCCCGCGAAGGCGGGAATCCCGCTTTCTCATATTCTTGAGTAGAAGCGGGACCCCCCCCTGCGCGGGGGTGACGTGGAACAATGACCTGACAGCAAGGACACCGCACCCATGATCGACGCCATCAGCACCTGGGCCAACGGACTGGGCGCGCAATATGGCGTCAATCCGGTGATCTTCGCGACCATCTATATCGGTGCGATCCCCCTGTTCCTCGCCAGCATCGCCTGGTTGGTACGCAACGCGCGTGCGGGCAAGCCGACGGTGCTGCCGGTGATGTGCGCGGGCGCTTGTTTCGTCTCCGCCTATGTCTATCTCGCCATTGCCGGACGCAACATTCCGGTCTGGGTGTGGATCTTCCTCGCGGTGCTGATCCTCTACGGCATCTGGTCGACGGTGCGCGACGTGCGGCGCAAGATCGCCGCGAAAGACTTATCCACTGGCGAGTAAGCGCCCCGGTTTTCGAATCGCGGGGCAAACGGTAGCGTTTTCCCATGGCCTATGAACCCTTCGTCCCGCTGCGCGTGTTCAGCGCCTATACGATGCTCGAAGGAGCGATCGAGCCCAAGGCGATCGCCAAGACCGCGCACGCGCGCGGCTTTCCGGCGATCGCGCTGGCCGACCGCAACGGGCTCTATGCGGGCATGGCCTTTGCCGATGGCTGTTTCGATACCGGTATCCAGCCGATCGTCGGCACGCTGCTGTGCGTCGCGCGGCCGGGCAGCAACCCCGCCTCGCCCACGCTCGACTGGCTGGCGCTCTATGCGCAGAACGAGAAGGGCTATGACAACCTCTGCGATCTCGTGTCGCACGCGCATCTCGACCGCCCGCTCGAACTGCCCGCGCATGTGCCGTTCGACCGGCTGGAGGGCCGCACCGAGGGCGTGATCGCGCTGACTGCGGCGGGCGAGGGGGCTTTGGTCAAGCTGCTGGCCGCAGGTCAGCAGGAAGAGGCGGAGCGCTATTGCGACCAACTCCAGAGCCTGTTCGGCGACCGCCTTTATGTCGAATTCTGCCGCCGCGGCGAGGAGATCGAGACGCTGGCGGAAAACGCGCTGCTCGACCTCGCCTATGCGCGCGACCTTCCGATCGTCGCGACGAACCCGGCCTGCTATGCCGATCCCGGCTTTCATGCGGCACATGATGCGATGCTGTGCATCGCGCGCGGCGAATATGTGGGCGCGGCGAACCGCGACCGCAGCTCGCCCGAGGCGTGGATCAAGTCCGCCCCGATGATGCGCGAGCTGTTCAGCGACCTGCCCGAGGCTTTGGTCAACACGCTCGTCGTCGCGCAGCGCTGTGCCTATGCGCCGCCCAAGCGCAAGCCGATCCTGCCCAGCCTGGCGGGCGATCTGGAAGGCGAAGCGGCGCAGCTGCGCGCCGATGCGTTTGCCGGGCTGGAAAAGCGGCTCGAGGCCTATCCCGACCTGACCGAGGAAGAGCGCAAGGCCTATTTCGACCGTCTCGCATTCGAGGTCGACGTGATCGTCGGCATGGGCTTTCCCGGCTATTTCCTGATCGTTGCCGATTTCATCAAATGGGCCAAGGATCACAATATCCCGGTGGGGCCGGGGCGTGGATCGGGTGCGGGCTCGGCGGTGGCTTGGGCGCTGACGATTACCGATCTCGATCCGATCAAATTGGGCCTGCTGTTCGAGCGCTTCCTCAACCCCGAGCGCGTGTCGATGCCCGACTTCGATATCGACTTCTGTGAAACGCGGCGCGGCGAGGTGATCCGCTATGTCCAGGCGAAATATGGCCGCGATCATGTCGCGCAGATCATCACCTTCGGAAAGCTGAAGGCGCGCGCGGTGCTGCGCGATACGGGCCGCGTGCTGCAAATGGGCTATGGCCGCATCGATGGCCTGTGCAAGCTCGTCCCCAACCACCCGACCGACCCGTGGAAGCTCGACCGCGCGCTGGCCGGGGTGGATGAACTGCGCAACCAGTATCGCGATGACGCCGAGGTCAAGACGCTGTTCGACCTCGCCATGCAGCTCGAAGGCCTGCCGCGTCACAGCTCGACGCACGCTGCCGGCGTCGTCATCGGCGACCGTCCGCTGGCGCAGCTGGTGCCGCTCTACCGCGATCCGCGATCGGACATGCCGGTGACGCAGTTCGACATGAAATATGTCGAGACCGCAGGGCTGGTGAAGTTCGACTTTCTCGGCCTCAAGACGCTGTCGGTTCTGCACAAGGCGGTCGAGATGCTGGCGAAACGCGGCGTCGAGGTCGATCTGTCGCGGCTGCCCTGGGACGATGCCAAGACCTACGAGCTGTTGAAGCGCGGCGATACGGTCGGCGTTTTCCAGCTCGAATCGGAAGGCATGCGCCGCACGCTCGCGCAGGTGAAGCCGACCGCGTTCGGCGACATTATCGCGCTCGTCTCGCTCTACCGTCCGGGCCCGATGGACAATATCCCGAGCTTCGGCGCGCGCAAGAACGGCCGCGAACCGATCACCTATCCGCACCCGCTGCTCGAGGATATCCTGAAGGAGACCTATGGCATCATCGTCTATCAGGAACAGGTGATGCAGGCCGCGCAGGTTCTCGCGGGCTATTCGCTGGGTGACGCAGACCTGCTGCGCCGCGCGATGGGCAAGAAGATCCAGGCGGAGATGGACAAGCAGCGCGGCCGCTTCGTCGAGGGTGCCGCGAAGAACGATATCGATGCCAAAAAGGCCAATGAGCTGTTCGATTTGATCGACAAGTTCGCAGGCTATGGCTTCAACAAGTCGCACGCGGCGGCTTATGCGCTGCTCGCGTACCAGACGGCCTGGCTCAAGGCGCACCACCCGCACGAGTTCTTCGCTGCCTCGATGTGCTTCGACATGCACCAGAGCGACAAGCTTGCGATTTTCGTCGACGATATGCGCCGTCTGGGGATCGCCTGCCTGCCGCCGTGCATCAACGCGAGCGAGGCCGAGTTCTCGGTCGAGCAGACGGCAGACGGCCTCGCGGTGCGTTATGCGCTCGCGGGGCTCAAGAATGTCGGCGAAAAGGCGATGGAGGGCGTGGTCGCGACGCGCCTAGCGGGCGGGCCGTTCAAGTCGCTGGGCGATCTCGCCGACCGGATCGACGCGGGGGCCGTCAACAAGCGCCAGATCGAAAGCCTTGCCGCAGCGGGCGCGTTCGACGGGCTGGGACTCGAGCGTTCGGTCGTGCATGCCTCGGCCGATACGGTCATGGCAGTTGCCGCCGAGGCGCAGCGCCAGCGGACCAGCGGGCAGGGCGGGCTGTTCGGCGATGTCCAGCAGCCGGGCCAGTCGCTGCGTCTGGCGCCCGCCAAGCCCTGGGCGATGGGCGAGAAGATGACCTATGAGCGCGAGGCGTTCGGCTTCTTCTTCTCCGCGCATCCGGTGACCGAATTTGCCGCGACCGCCAAGGCACAGGGCGCGCGGCCCTATCAGCTGCTGGTCGACACGCTCGAGGTGCGCGTCGGCGAGCGCAAGACCGCCAAGGTCGCCGCTTTGGTCGAAGGCTGCAACCGGCGGCAGTCCAAGCGCGGCAGCACCTTCGTGATGGTCGACCTGTCCGACGAGAGCGGCCAGTTCTCGGCAAGCTCGTTCGACGACGAGATCGTCGCTTCGATGCCCGAATGGGCGGCGCAATCGGCCTGTCTGCTGATAGAGCTCGAATTCGATCGGTCGAGCGAGGAACAGGCCCCGCGCGCGACCATCCGCCGGGCGCGGCCGCTCGACCAGATCAAGGTCGTGCTGCGGCATCGTGCGCATATTGATGTCCATCATCCCGATGCGCTGTCGCGGCTCGCCGAATTGCTCGGGCCAGCCGGAAGCGGGCAGGACGAACTGCATGCGCGGCTGATCATGGGCGAGGGACGGGTGATGCCGGTGTGCCTGGGCAACCGCTTCCGGCTCGATGCCGAAACGCAGGAGGCATTGCGCCTGGTTGAGGGGCTGAACGTCCGCGATATCGAACAGCTTGCCGCCGGACGCCCGGAATTGCGCCTCGTCAGTTGACTTGATCGCCGCTTCGGGCTTTCTCATCCAGGTCAATCCGGCTCCCTGCGAGAGCCTCAAGATCTGGGAGAGAATGATGATCGTTGGCGGAATGCAGGATTATGAATTGCGCGTGATGCGGCTGCTCGACCATGCCGAGCGCGAAAGCAGCACGCGTGAAATCGTCACCCGTTGGGCGGACGGCAGCCAGACCCGGACCCATTGGGCAGGGATTGCCCGCGACGCGCGTCGGCTGGCGAGCGCGCTGGTGAAGCTGGGCCTGCAGCCCGGCGACCGCGTCGCGACGCTCGCGATGAATCACAGCCGCCATCTCGTCGCCTGGTATGGCGCGATCGGCATGGGCGGGGTGATCCACACCATCAACCCGCGCCTGTTCGAGGAGCAGCTCGAATATATCGCCAACCATGCCGAGGATAAGGTGCTGTGCTATGACGCAGCATTCCAGCCGATCATCGACAAGATGAAGAGCCGCTGGACGACGATCGAGCATTATGTCTGTTTCGATCCGCCCGCCGGATCGGACGTGCAAGGCTTCGAGGCGCTGCTCGACACCGGCGACGAAGGCTATCGCTGGCACGAAGGGTCGGAGCGCGATCCGTGCATGCTCTGCTATACCTCGGGCACCACGGGCAATCCCAAGGGCGTGCTGTACGAGCACCGCTCAACCGTGATCCATGCCCTGGCCGAGATGCAGCCGGCGGTGTTCAGCCTGTCGCCGCAATCGGTGGCGCTGCCCGTCGTGCCGATGTTCCATGCGGCCGCCTGGGGCCTGCCCTTTGCCGGCGCGGCAGCGGGGATCAAGTTCGTCTTTTCCGCCGTCAACGATCCTGCCGTGCTGTGCGACCTGATGAACACCGAAAAGGTCACGCATTCCGCAGGTGTGCCCACCGTGTGGCTGGCGATGTTCCAGCATATCGACACCACGGGGCAGAAGCCCGAATATCTGCAGGTGGTCACCATCGGCGGGTCGGCGGCGCCGCGGGCGATGTGCGAGCGGATCATGAAGATGGGCGCGCGGATGAACCATGCCTGGGGTATGACCGAAACCTCGCCGATCGGCACGATGGGCGCGCCGTCGCCCGATTGGGACGATCTCGATTTCGAGGCGCAGCTCGATCTGGTCACGAAGCAGGGCCGCGTGCCGTTCGGCGTCGAACTTCGCGTGGTCGATGACGAGGGCAACGTGCTGCCGCGCGACGGCAAGTCGAGCGGCCGGCTCCAGATCAAGGGGCCGTGGATCATCAAGCGCTATTTCAAGGCGGAAGCCGACGCACTCACCGAGGACGGCTGGTTCGACACCGGCGACGTTTCGGTCATCCATCCCGATGGCGTGATGCAGATTACCGACCGCGCCAAGGACGTGATCAAGTCGGGCGGCGAATGGATCAGCTCGGTCGATCTGGAGAATGCGGCGGTCGGCATGCCCGATGTCGCCGAAGCCGCCGCGATCGGTCTGCCGCACCCCAAATGGGACGAGCGCCCGCTGCTGCTGGTGGTGCCCAAGCCCGGCACCAGCCCGAGCAAGGACGCGATTCTGGCGCACCTGTCGGCGCATGTCGCCAAATGGTGGCTGCCCGACGACATCGTGTTCGTCGAATCGCTGCCGCACAGCGCGACCGGAAAGCTGCTGAAAACGGCGCTGCGCGACCAGTTCAGGGACCACGTGCTGCCGACGGTTTGAGAGACTGCTTGCAAAACGCCTTTCCCTTGATGGGAGAGGCAGCGAGGCTTGGCGACGCAGGAGCCTAGCCGCAGCAGTGAGGGTGATGGTGCGGCCGGGTCAAGTTGGCTCGATTACGCATCTTTGCACGATTTGGAGAAATCACCCCCACCCAACCCTCCCCCATCAAGGGGGAGGGCTTTTGGTACGCGGACGCCTGGTTTAGAAGCTGAAGCGCGCCGAGACGCGGAAATCGCGGCCGCCCAAGGGCGCGAAGTCCTTGGTGAAGCTGGCAGCGCGGCGGCCGACCACGTCGAAGATGTTGTTCGCCGATGCAATCAGTGTCACGCCGCGCGAAGCGCCGAACGGCTTCCACGAGGCGCTGGCATTGACCAGCGTGAACCCTTCGGTCGGCGTCTCGAAATTGGCATTGCGTTCCTGATCGTCGAACCATTCGACCTCGGCGCGCACGTTCAGCGTGTCGCTCTGTGCTTCCAGCCCGCCGAGCAGGCGCAGCGGCGGGATGCGCGGTACCGGGCCCAGGCCGTCGAGCGAGGCATGGACATAGTCGGCGACGCCATCGGCGATGAACTTGAAGCCGCCCGCGCGCGCGAAGACCACCGAGGCTTCGGCTTCCAGGCCATAATATTTCGCATCGTTCTGGATGAACTGGAAGACGGGCAGCTCGTCTTCTTCTTCGCCGGTCGGCACGTCGATGATGAAGTCATCGAACCGGTTGTAGAAGCCGGTGAGCGAGAGGTTCACGTCCGGGGTCGAATAGCGGATATAGGCTTCGCCGCCCCAGCTCTTTTCGGTCGTGAAATTCGGGTTGCCGATCTCGAAGGCTTGTGTGGCGATATGCGGTCCGTTGGAGAACAGCTCTTCGGCCGCCGGCGCGCGCTGGGCGCGGTTGAGGTTGACGCCGAGCTTCAATTGGTCGGTCGGGAGATAGGCGAGACCCGCCGCGAACGAATAGGAGTTGAACCGCCGCTCGACGCCGACATCCTGCGACTTGACCACGACACGGTCGAAGCGGCCTGCGCCCTCGAGTTCGATCTTGCCCAGCCGCACTTCCTGCAGCGTGAAGATGCCGACCTGATCGGTGGTGTTGGGCGGCACGAACGCTTCCGCGCCGATCGCGCTGAAATCGCGATGGACATATTGCACGCCGGTTGCCCCGCGCCAGCCGCCGCGCTCGCGCTGGACCAACTCGAGCCGGGATTCGATGCCGTTGTTGCGGAACACGGTGCCGACCTCGTCGCCCTCGAACTCGGTCTGCTTGAAATCGGCATAGGCCGCGCGCAGGCGCAGTGCCTCGAAAAAGCCGGGCAGATCGACCTGGCCGCGGAAATCGACCTTGAACTGGTCAAGGCCGATGGTGACGGGGCCCTCTTCCCCCTCGCCGCCAGCACCTTCCTCTTCACCATGATGGTGACCGGCGCCGGGGCGTTCGGGAACGCCGTACAGGTTGTTGTAATAACTGCCCGAAATACCGAAGCTGCCACCTTCGCCGATATAGGCAAGGCCCGCGCCAAGACTGTAGGTTTCGGTGCCGGTATTGGGGATGCGGCCGCGCAGGCCGGCCAGTTCCTCGGCTTCAGCTGCCTCCTCCAGATTGCCCTCGGCGCGCTCTTCCGCAGCCTCTTCAAGTTGCTCGGCGCGAAGACCGGGCGACAGCACGAAGCCGCCCACGCGCAGGTCGTCGGACTTGCGGTAGCTACCATCAAGGTGGAGCACCAGCTTCGAGGTCAGCGGAACATCAAGGCTCGCGCCGATGCTGCGCTCGTCCGCAGCCGATCCGTAAGTGGCGAGTGCGTCGAGATGGAACGGCTCTTCGGGCACCTCGCGCGGGATGCGCTTGTCGATCGCGTTGACCGCGCCGCCGACCGCCTGGCCGCCGAACAGCAGCACCGCAGGGCCGCGCAGCACCTCGACCCGATCAAGGATGATCGGCTCGACCGTTACGCCATGGTCGGGCGAGGTGTTCGACACGTCGATCGTGCCGATGCCGTCGGTAAGCACGCGGATGCGCTCGCCCTGAAAGCCGCGCAGCACCGGGCGCGAGGCACCGGGCGAGAAGCTGGTCGCCGAGACGCCGGGCAGCTTGGTCAGCGCGTCGCCGATCTGCGCGCGCGCCTCGCGGGCCAGAGTGTCGCCCGAAAGCTCGGACGTGCCGGCCAGGATGCTGAGATCGCGGACGAACGGCGCGGTGACGATGATCCCGCCGCTCTTGTGGAAGTCATCGTCTTCCTGTGCGGTTTCCTCGGCTTGAGCGGCCTGCTGTGCCAGGGCGGGAAGCGGGGCAAGCAGCGCTGTGGCGAGCGAAAGCGACGAGGTAACGGTGAGAAGCGTGCGACGCATGTTCTGTTATGCTCCCTGGGGACTCTGAAAAAGGAAGAAAGGCTGCCGTTGACCGGCAATCCCGTGTCCGCTGCCCAAGCGCTATCGGCCTTGCCATGCACCCGGAACCGCGGAGTCGGAGGGGCGGCTAGCACTCGTGTAATGTTATATCAATCGCTATTTGACCAGGATATGACAGTTTGCGACGGGTTGCTCGTGAAGATGCGGTCGGGCAGAAAGACGGGCGAAGCGGCTGCAAGGGCCGTCATCGCGCGAGGACCCGAAAGATGAGCCAAGAGACCGCCGCCGAAGCCCTGATCCCGGCGCCCGAGGATGCACAGACCTGGTGCACGCCGACGCAATATGCGGAACTCTATGCAGCGTCGCTGCGCGATCCTGACGGATTCTGGGCGCTTCAGGCGGATCGCATCGACTGGAGTTCGAGACCGACGCATATCAACCGCTCGAGCTTCGATCCGGTCCGCATCCGCTGGTATGACGATGGCGAGCTGAACCTGTGCTACAACGCGGTCGACCGCCATGTGCTGGCGGGGCATGGCGCCGACACCGCGTTGATCTGGGAAGGCGACACCCCCGGCGATGTCCGCTCGCTGAGCTATGATGCGCTGCTCGCCGAGGTGCAGCGTTTCGCCAGCTCCCTGACGGCGCTCGGCGTGGTCAAGGGCGACCGGGTGACCATCTACATGCCGATGGTGCTCGAAGGCGCGATCGCGATGCTCGCCTGCGCGCGCATCGGCGCGATCCATTCGGTGGTGTTCGGCGGTTTCTCGCCCGAGGCGCTTGCCGGGAGGATCGAGGATTGCGCGAGCCGCTTCATCGTCACTGCCGATGCGGGAATGCGCGGAGGCAAGACGGTGCCGCTCAAGGCCAATGTCGACGCCGCGCTCACCGATCACGGGATCAGCGTGGATGCAGTGCTGGTCGTGCGTCATACCGGGGCAGAAATCGCGATGACTGAGGGGCGCGATCACTGGTATCACGAATTATCGGCGACCGTGCCCGCGACCTGCCCGTGCGAACCGATGGCGGCGGAGGACCCGTTGTTCATCCTCTATACCTCGGGCTCCACCGGCAAGCCCAAGGGCGTACTCCACACCACCGGCGGCTATGCCGTCTGGGTCGCGACGACCTTTCATTATGCCTTCGATTACCGCCCCGGCGAGGTCTATTGGTGCACCGCCGATATCGGCTGGGTCACCGGGCACAGCTATTCGGTCTATGGCCCGCTGCTCAACCGCGCGACCAGCCTGCTGTTCGAAGGCGTGCCCAACCATCCCGATCACAGCCGTTTCTGGGACATGTGCGAGCGGCATGGCGTCAACATCTTCTACACCGCGCCCACCGCGATCCGCGCGCTGATGCGCGAGGGCGAAGCGCCGGTGGAGAAGCACGACCTGAGCGCCTTGCGGCTGATCGGGTCGGTGGGCGAGCCGATCAATCCCGAGGCCTGGCGCTGGTACCGGCGCACCGTGGGCAAGGACGCCATCCCGGTGATCGATACCTGGTGGCAGACCGAGACCGGCGGCATCATGATCACGACGCTGCCTTGCGCGCATGCCATGCGGCCGGGCAGCGCGGGCCTGCCGTTCTTCGGCATCCGGCCCGAACTGGTCGATGCCGATGGCAATATCCTGGACGGCGCGACAGAAGGGAATCTGTGCATCGCCGCCTCCTGGCCCGGCCAGGCGCGCACCGTCTATGGCGATCACGAGCGTTTCGTGCAGACCTATTTCAGCACCTATAAGGGCAAATATTTCACCGGCGATGGCTGCAAGCGCGATGAGGACGGTTATTACCGCATCACCGGCCGCGTGGACGATGTCATCAACGTCTCGGGCCATCGCATGGGCACGGCCGAGGTCGAAAGCGCGCTGGTGCTGCACCCGCGCGTTGCCGAAGCTGCTGTGGTCGGCTTTCCGCACGACATCAAGGGGCAGGGCATCTATTGCTATGTCACGCTGAACGTCGGCGAGGAGGCCGACGAAGCGCTGGCCGGGGAGCTGAAGGCACTGGTGCGCAAGGAGATCGGCCCGATCGCCACGCCCGACCATCTGCATTTCACGCCGGCGCTGCCCAAGACGCGCAGCGGCAAGATCATGCGGCGCATCCTGCGCAAGATCGCGGAGAACGAGTTCGGTTCGCTCGGCGATACCAGCACGCTTGCCGACCCTTCCGTGGTCGACGCGCTGATTGCCGGACGCGGTTCGGTCTAAGGGCCGAGCAGCGCCACCGGCCAGGCGGCAAGCGCCATCAGCGTGCCGAGCGGGAAGCGGGTGGCGGCGTCGAGATCATGGCCGCGCCGCTGCAGCACCAGCGCGACGGCAAGCCCGAGGCCGCTGGCGATCAGCAGCACGAGTGGCAGCGCCTGCCAGCCGAGCCACAGCCCGATTGCTCCGAGCAGCAGCGGATCACCGCCGCCTAGCCCCTCGCGCCCGCGCGTCAACCGATAGAGCAGCGCGATCAGCCAAAGCCCGACGAAACCCGCGCCTGCGCCGATCAGGCGGCTGCTCCAGTCGGGCGCGATGCCGCATGCTGCGCTCGCCAGTCCGCCCAGCGCCAGCGCAGCGGTGAGCGGCTGCGGCAGCCAGTACTGGCGCAGATCGAGCAGCGCGAGCGGCAGCAGCAGCCAGCCCAACGCGGCGATGGCCAGGCCCTGCGCCCCGGGATGCAGCGTCAGCGACACCGCACCAATCGCCGCGGCACCAAGCTCGATCGCCAGGCTTTGCCAGCCGATCCGTGCGCCGCATGCTGCACATTGTCCGCGCAGCAAAAGATAGGACAGGACGGGTACGAGCTGCCATGGCTTGAGCTGCGCACCGCAAGCATCGCATTGCGACCGCCCGGTCAGGATCGATCGCCCCGCGGACCAGCGCACCACCAGTGCGCCGATAAAGCTGCCGAAGATTGCGCCAAGGATTGCCGCTGCAAGGGGCGCGATCACCGGATGGTCGAGCAGCGGCGCATACATAACGAAATTGGCCCAATGCCGGGGATCGGCAGCGCCCTTGCGCATAGCGGCTCGCCCCGAGACAGGCCAAGCGCTTTGTACTCCAAGCCTCTTGCAATCGCGCTGGCCCTAGGGGAAGGCGCTTTCACCACATTCGAAAAGGGACTCATGCCATGACCGCATTTTCCGCCGCCGATCCCGTCGTCATCGTCTCCTATGCGCGCACGCCGATGGGCAGCTTCCAGGGTTCGCTCTCGGGCGCCAGCGCCACCGATCTCGGCGCGACTGCCGTCAAGGCGGCGGTCGAGCGGGCTGGGGTTTCGGGCGATGCGATCGAGCGCATCTATATGGGTTGCGTGCTGCCGGCTGGGCTAGGCCAGGCCCCGGCGCGCCAGGCCGCGCTCAAGGCCGGCCTGCCGCAATCGGTCGAGGCGACCACGGTCAACAAGATGTGCGGCAGCGGCATGCAGGCGACGATCATGGGGGCAGAGGCGCTGGCCTCGGGCTCGGTCGATCTGCTGGTGGCAGGTGGTATGGAGAGCATGACCAATGCGCCCTATCTGCTCACCAAGCATCGCGGCGGCGCGCGCATTGGCCATGACCGGGTGATGGATCACATGTTCCTTGACGGACTCGAGGACGCGTATGAACCCGGCCGCGCGATGGGCAGCTTTGCCGAGGAAACCGCAGGCGAATATCAGTTCACCCGCCAGGACCAGGACGATTATGCCATCGCCTCGCTGACCCGCGCACAGAAGGCGCAGAGCTCGGGCGGCTTCGACCGCGAGATCGTCCCCGTCGAG
Source organism: Blastomonas sp. 34TW (assembly GCF_059803595.1). Taxonomy (NCBI): domain Bacteria; kingdom Pseudomonadati; phylum Pseudomonadota; class Alphaproteobacteria; order Sphingomonadales; family Blastomonadaceae; genus Blastomonas; species Blastomonas sp. 34TW. Next base: position 221,110 of record NZ_JAPFGW010000006.1, on the reverse strand, counting down.
ATCACCGGCCGCAAGGGCACCGAGACGATCGACAAGGACGAACAGCCGCTCAAGGGCGACGCGTCGAAGATCCCGAGCCTGAAGCCGGCGTTTGCCAAGGACGGCACGATCACCGCTGCCAATGCCTCGTCGATCTCCGACGGTGCAGCGGCGCTGGTTCTGACCCGCCAGAGCGTGGCCGACAGGCTGGGCCTCAAGCCCGTCGCGCGGATCGTGTCGCACGCCGCCCACGCGCACGCGCCGGCGCGCTTCACCACCGCGCCGGTCGATGCCAGCCGCAAGGCGCTGGAAAAGGCGGGCTGGAGCGTCGACGATGTCGACCTGTTCGAGGTCAACGAGGCGTTCGCCTGCGTGTCGATGATCGCGATGCGCGACCTCGGCATCCCGCACGACAAGATCAACGTGCATGGCGGCGCGACCGCACTTGGCCACCCGATCGGCGCGAGCGGTGCGCGAATCATCGCCACGCTGGTTTCCGCCCTGCAGACACATGGCGGCAAGCGCGGTCTCGCATCGCTCTGCATCGGCGGCGGCGAGGCGACGGCGGTTGCGGTCGAGCTGATCTGATCCCCTGAAGCCCGGCCTGTCAGCAGGGCAGGCCGGGGCTTTTGTAAGGCCGGATTGACAAGCCTGCCCAAATCCAGCAATTGCGCATCCAGATGGTTCCTCCCTTAGCCGGGGGGCGAAGAGGGAAGCCGGTGCAAATCCGGCGCTGTGCCCGCAACTGTCAGTCGGGAGCCGACGGCCACTATGTCACTGGGAGCGATCCCGGGAAGACGGCCCGAGGCGATGATCGACGAGCCAGGAGACCTGCCATCGCGTCGTTCATCCGGGGGCCGGGTCCAGCCTGTTCGGATGGGAAAGTTTTTTCCTTCGTAACGACATGCCACAGGCCATAGTCGCGTCCGGGAGCGATCCCGGCGGGCCTTAATGTCGTTCATCTGCCCTTCCGCTTCGGCGGCGGCTGGGGCTGAGGGAAAACCGTGTCCAAATTCATCCGCAGTTTCACCGTGTCCGCGCTTGCTCTGGCCGTGGCCACGCCGCTCCATGCGCAGTCTGCCACCGACGACCAGGACGACGATATCGTCGTCTCCGCCAGTCGCATCGTCCAGAAGCGGAGCGAGACCGGCCAGTCGATCACCGTGGTCGACAAGGAAGAGCTCGACCGTCGCCAGACCCAGGTGCTGAGCGACGTGCTGCAGACGCTGCCCGGCATCAGCGTTGCGCGCAACGGCGGCCCCGGCGGCACCACCAGCGTGTTCATCCGCGGCGGCGACAGCTCGCAAACTCTGGTGCTGGTCGATGGCGTCCGCATCAACGATCCGTCGTCGCCCTCGGGGGCGTTCGATTTCAGCTCGATCCTCACCGGCAATATCGGATCGGTTGAGGTGCTGCGTGGACCCAATTCGGTGATCTGGGGCAGCCAGGCGATCGGCGGCGTCATCAACATTACCACGATCGAACCGAGCGAGGGGCTGCAGGCCAATGCGCGCGGCGAATATGGCTATCGTGACACCGGCCAGCTTGTCGCCAGCGTCTCGGGCAAGACCGGAATCGTTTCGGGGTCGCTGGGCGGCAGCTACTTTCGCACCGATGGCATTTCCGCCTGGGATGAGCGGCGCGGCGCGACCGAAAAGGACGGGTTCGAGAACCTGACGCTCAACGGCAAGCTGCGCGTCGCCTTCAGCGATGCGATCAGCCTCGACCTGCGCGGCTTCTATACCGATGGCGAGACCGAGTTCGATAATCCGCCTGCCGATACGCTGCCGGTGACCGACAACCGCCAGTTCGTGGGCTATGCGGGGCTCAATGTCGCGCTATTCGACGGCCGGTGGCGCAATCGCTTTGCCTATACCCGCACCGACATCAAGCGCATCACCACCGATCCCACCCCCGGATCGTTCAACCCCGCACGAGCCAAGGGCACGCTCGACCGATTCGAATATCAGGGCGTTGCCGATGTTGCCGACGCGCTAACCCTGGTGTTCGGCGTGGAGCACGAACAGAGCGAGGCGAGCACCTTCTTCCCCTCGTTCAACACTGCGCCGGATGTCAGTGACGTGCACATGACCAGCTATTACGGCCAGGCCATCGTGCGACCGCTCAAGGGGCTGACCGTCACCGGCGGCGTGCGCGTCGACGACCAGCAGGTGTTCGGCAGCAAGACCAGCCTGGGCGGCAATATCGCCTATACGCCCAATGACGGCGATACCGTGATCCGCGCGACCTATGCCGAGGGTTTCCGCGCCCCGGCGCTCAGCGAGCAACTCGCCGCATTCGGCAATCCCGATCTGCGCCCCGAAACAGCGCGCAGCTATGATGCGGGGATCGAACAGTCGCTGATCGACGGCAAGCTCCGCGCGCAGGCGACCTGGTTCCGCCGCAATACCGAGGACCTTATCGTCTTTTCTTCGGCGACGTTCAGCCTCGAGAATATTGCGGCGGCGCGGGCGCAAGGCGTGGAGCTTGGCCTGTGGATGCAGCCGGTGCCCAATTTCACCGTGCAGGCACAGTACAGCCTGGTCGATACCGAGAACCGCTCGCGCGAAGCGGACTTTTCGGGCCGGGTCAATTTCGGAAACCGGCTCGCGCGGCGCGCCAAGGACAGCGCCTCGGTGCTTGTCGACTGGAAATCCCCCTGGGGGCCGGCGCTGGGCGCGACCTTCCTGATGGTCGGCGACACGTTCGACGATGTCGCCAACACCGTGCGGCTCGACAGCTATGTCCGCGTCGATCTGCGCGCTAGCTGGAGCATCTCGGACAATCTGGAAGTCTATGGCCGGGTCGAAAACCTGTTTGACGAGGCGTACCAGACCGCGTTCAATTATGGCGTGCCCGGACGTGCGGGCTATGCGGGGGTCAGGTTGAAGATGTGATGTCAAGGGTTCTCCCCCCTTTCTCCGTTTGTCCCGAGCGAAGTCGAGGGACGTGCGCGCATCGGTTGTGCAAGGTCCCTCGACACGCTCGGGACAAACGGTTGGGGGTGGGCGCTTTGTTGCTCGCCATGTGCAGCATCCTCACCGCCTGCTCGCTGGGCAAGGCCGCGACACCCGCACCACTCGAACCTCCGGTTCGGGCGATGCGGGTCGTGAGCCTCGATTATTGCGCGGATCAATATGTGCTGAAACTTCTCGGACGGGATCGCATTCTCGCGCTCTCGCCCGATGCGACGCGCGATTTCTCGTACATGCGCGAGACGGCAAAAGGCATGCCCAAGGTTGCCCCGCGCGCCGAGGACGTGCTGGTGCTCAAGCCCGATCTGGTCGTGCGCAGCTATGGCGGCGGCGCGGATGCGGGTGCGTTCTTCGCGCGCGCCGGGGTGCCGGTGTTGCAGCTGGGCTATGCCGAGGATCTGGCGGGCGTGCGGCGCGTGCTGATCGAGACCGCCGGACAGCTGGGCGAGCGGGCGCGGGGCGAGCGGATCGCCCGCGAGATGGATGCGCGGGTGGCTGCACTTAGACACCCATATCCGTTTGTCCCGAGCGAAGTCGAGGGACGTGATCGCCCAGGGTTGCGCGCAGGTCCCTCGACTTCGCTCGGGAACGCGGAGAGGATGAATAAAAAAGGCGGCCCAACCCTGCTCTATGCCACCCCCGGCGCGGTCACCACCGGACCCGGATCGCTGATCCATGAACTCATCGAACTCGCCGGATACCGCAATTTCCAGACCGAGCCCGGCTGGCAACCGCTGCCGCTCGAGCGGCTGGCCTATGAAAAGCCTGATCGCGTCGCGGTCGCCTGGTTCGGACGGCGCGACTACAATCCCGATCAGTGGAGTGCGGCACGGCATCCGTTGATGCGCACGGCGAGCGAACATCCAATCATCGGGCTTGAAGGCGCATGGACCGCGTGCGGCGGCTGGTTCGTGCTCGACGCCGCCGAGGCGATGGCGCGGGCCAGAGGCGCACAGCTATGACCCGCACACGCTGGCTGATCCCAGGACTGGTCGTCGGGATCGTGATCGCGCTGGTCGCGGCCTGTCTGCTTGGATCTGTCCCGCTGCCGCCCGCGCGCATGGCGGCGGCTTTGCTGGGCATGGGCGAGCCGGGCGACATGCTCGTCGTGTGGCAGGTACGGCTGCCGCGGGCGCTCGCGGCGCTGGTCGCAGGCGGCGCATTGGGGCTGAGCGGCGCGGCGCTGCAAGGCCTGCTCCGCAATCCGCTGGCAGAGCCCGGCGTGCTCGGCGTTTCCGCGATGTCGGCGCTGTTTGCGACCGTGGCGCTGTTCTACGGGCTTGCAGCCCTCATGCCGTTCGCGCTGCCGCTGGCGGCGATTGCCGGCGCGCTGGCGGCGACCGCGATCATCGCCTGGGCGGCGCCGCGTACCCGGTCGGTGGTGACGCTGATTCTGGTCGGGGTCGGCATTGCCAGCTTCTCGGGGGCGATCATGTCGCTGCTGATGAACCTTGCTCCCAATCCCTTCACGCTCGCCGACATGGTCACCTGGATGATGGGGTCGGTCGCCAATCGCAGCCTCGATGATCTCGCGCTCACCAGCCCCTTCATTGCCGCCGGTGCAGCGCTGCTGATAGCGGCGCGGCGCGGGCTGACAGCACTGGCGCTGGGTGAGGAAGCGGCGGCCGGCGTCGGGCTTGATGTCGCGCGCCAGCGGATGCTGGTCGTGCTCGGCGCAGGGCTGGCGACCGGCGGCGCAGTGGCGCTGGCGGGCGCGATCGGCTTTGTCGGCATTGTCGCGCCGCATCTGGTGCGCCCCTGGGTCGGGCACGATCCCGCGCGCGTGCTGGTGCCGAGCGCGCTGCTCTCCGGGCTGATCCTGATCCTCGCGGATATCACGGTGCGGATTATCCCCGGCGATACCGAGCTGAAACTCGGCGTGGTCGCCGCCTTGATCGGCGCGCCGGTGTTCGTGATGATCGCGATCCGGCGGGGAGCGGTACGATGAGCGAGGCGGGTCTGAACGTCACCGAGGCGAGCCTTTCGATCAGAGGAGCGCGCTTGCTCAATCAGGCTTCGCTGGCGCTGAATCCCGGCGAACTCGTGATTCTGCTCGGCCCCAATGGCGCGGGCAAGACCAGCCTGTTGCGCGTCGCGCTGGGCCTGGCGCGCGCCGATAGCGGCATGGCCACGCTGGCGGGACGAGACCCTGGCGTTCTGACCCCGACCGAACGCGCCCGCGCTGTGACCTATCTCCCGCAGATGCGCGATCTCGCCTGGCCGATCCGGGTGCGCGATGTGGTCGCGCTTGGCCGCTTCGCTTATGGTGCGGCGCCTGCCAGGCTGGCCGAGGCGGACACCATTGCAGTCGCGCATGCGCTCGCGGCCTGCGATCTTCTGGCGCTGGCCAACCGCGCCACCGAGACGCTGTCCGGCGGTGAACTGGCGCGGGTGCATATCGCCCGCGCGCTCGCCTCGCAGGCCCCGCTGATGGTCGCCGACGAGCCCGTCGCCTCGCTCGATCCGCGCCATCAGCATCAGGTGATGCGGCTGATCCGCAGCTTTGTCGATCGCGGCGGCGGTGCGCTGGTCGTGCTGCACGATCTCGATCTGGCCGCGCTGTTTGCCGATCGGCTGGTCTGGATGAGCGAAGGCCGCACGCTCGCCAGCGGTAGCGTCGCCGAGACGATGACCCCGCACTGGATCGAGGCGATTTATGGCATCCACGCCACTGTCACCCAGAGCGATGGCGCGATCCGGGTGCTGGTGGGCCGATAAGCGGCGTCAGTCGAGCCCCAGCTTGCGCAGCGCGCGATAGCCGTAGGATTTCACCAGATTGTTGACCGGATAGCGGCGCGGCGGCGAGGGGCGGAAGCCATATTTGCGCAGCACGCTGTTCATCGCATGCGCGTCGGTTTCGGCATAGCTCCACTCCGAACGCCAAGTGATCGACAGCGAGATCGAGGGCTTGTCGCCATTGCGCACATAATGCGGTGCCATCACCGGCACGAAGATCGCCTGGCCGGGTTCTAGCCGATAGTCGGTGCCGTGCGGCGCAAAGCCATCGTCCCAGGGCAGGTTGCGCGGGCCGCCGCCCGAATGATAGGCCTCATGCGCTTCCGGCGCGGCAAAGCGCGGGTCGCCTGCCGGGAACACCGTCATCGTCTTGGTGCCGCGCAGCTGCAGCAGGATGTTGTGCTCGGGATCGAAATGATAGGGCGTCATCGATCCGGGCGAAGAGACGAAGATGAAGCCTTCGGGCCGCAGCATGGCTCCGGTGGTCTTGTCGGTGACGTCGCGCAGCTCGGCGAGCAGGCTCATCAGAAGGTCGCGATAGGCGGGCACCTGCTCGATATTCTTGAGCACGCACCAGCTGTTGGCGCTGTCGATGCCGCGGATCGTCTCGCCGATGCTGAGGCCGGTCTTGGGCACGTCTTCGGGGCGGATGCCGATGGGCAGGTCGCCGCGATTATACTCGAGCGATTTCTCCGGCAACGCCTCGCCCAGTTGCGCGAGCGATTCCAGCTCCATCAGCGGATGCTGCAACAGCCCGTGGTTAAGGATATGCGCGGTTTCCGGATAGCACAGCGCGAAGCGTGCCTTGGCATCGTCGGTGAATACGCTCCCGGTGGTGGTCCGGGAAAAACCGGCGGGGTGCGGCTGGTCAGTCATCGTCATTCTCCATCGGAGAGGAAGGGGCAGGCGCCGGGGCGCTGGCCGCGCGGCGGCGGTCCATGAAGCGTTCGCCCTGGCGGAAGGCGGCAAACAGAGCAGGGCGGCCAAAGCCCCTGAGGCCGACCGAAACACGCGCGACATGCCGACGTTCGGCCCAGAGACTGTCGATCATCGGATGGCCTTCGGCGGCGCAGCTGTCCATCCAGGCGAGATCATGGTCGCGCAATATGTCGAGATTGTCGATCTGCAACAGCACGCCGGGCGAATAGCGCGCAAAATCCTCATCGAACGCGGTCTTGAACGAGAAGCCGCCCGGCGGGCTGAGGAAATTGACCAGCATCGCCAGCGGCTTGCCGTCGAGCCGCATTGCGATCAGGTGCAGCTTGCCCGCTTCATGCGCGCGGTGCGTCGCATCGAGGAACAGCGCACGCGTTTCGGGATGGTCGGCGAGCGCCGAGCCGTTGCGACCCTTCCAGCCCGCCTGTTCGAGCGCGAGAAACTCGGCCAGCCAGGCATCGAGCCCGGCATCGCCTGTACCCTGAACGGTCTCGACCGTACCGAGTTCGGCGAGCCGGTTGCGCAGACGTGCGATTTCCTTGCGCTTCTTCTTGCGCACCACCGCCTCGTAATAGGCCTGCCCTGCCATGGTGGTGGCGAGCATCGCGCGTTCTTCGGCGAGCACAATGTCGCATGCGCGGCGCTGATCGCGACAGAGCTGTTCGAGCGCCACGAAGACCGGGCCGTCGGTGGCAATGCCGTGCAGATGGAGGAACAGCCCGGCGTCCATCCGACCGTCGAGATCCGAAAGCAGCGCCTGCCAGAAGCCGCGTTCGTGCCCCGGCTTCACCAGCGGCGTGCCGAGAAAGCAATTGGGATGCCGCCAGTTCTGGCCGTGCGGCACCGGCCATCGTCCGTAATAAGGTTCGCGCGCGATCGGCATCAGTCCGACGAGCTGGCCGTTATCGGTCAGCGCAGCGATCCGCGCGCGCTTGAGCGCATCGCAATGCTGGATCGCGGGAACAAGATAGTCCGGGGCATGAAAAAAATTGGGTTCGCTCGCGTGATCGGCGAGGCGGTGCCAGGCGGACAGGAACGCAGGATCGAGCCTCAGAGGATCGAGCAGGGCGACTCGCAAGGCCGGAGCCGCCTGTTTGGCGCCGGGCGATCCAGCCATGACAAGGCCCTGATCCATGCCGTATTCGCATTCCTGCATCAGCCCGCGACGATCGCGGCCCCCCGCAGATGCTATAGGCAGCGAATGCAAAACAACAGCTTAAGTGAAATGGTTAACCCGTTAAGCGCGCCGCTTCATCGGGGCGGCAGCCCAAGAAAAAGCCCCGCCAGGCGCGAAGCCAGCGGGGCCAGTTGTCGTTCAGATCGAAAGGCTATCGCATAGGTTAGCCCGCTGCAAGCGCCGCGAGCAACAAAAGTGCGACGATGTTGGTGATCTTGATCATCGGATTGACCGCCGGGCCCGCCGTATCCTTGTACGGATCGCCCACGGTATCGCCGGTCACCGCCGCCTTGTGCGCGTCCGATCCCTTGCCGCCATGGTGGCCGTCCTCGATATATTTCTTGGCATTGTCCCAGGCGCCGCCGCCGCTGGTCATCGACAGCGCGACGAACAGGCCGGAGACGATCACGCCGAGCAGCAGCGCGCCCAGCGCGGCAAAGCCGTTGGCCTGGCCCGCCACGGCAGTGATGACGAAATAGACCACGATCGGCGCCAGCACCGGCAGCAGCGAGGGGATGATCATCTCCTTGATCGCGGCCTTGGTGACGAGGTCGACAGTGCGGGCGTAGTTCGGCTTGGACGTACCCGCCATGATGCCGGGATTGGTGCGGAACTGCTCGCGCACTTCCTCGACCACCGATCCTGCCGCGCGGCCCACTGCGGTCATGCCCATCGCGCCAAACAGATAGGGCAGCAGCGCGCCGAGCAGCAGCCCGACGATGACGTACGGGTTGGACAGCGAGAAATCGACCGGTACGTCAGGGAAGAATTCCTTGAGGTCGGTCGTGTACGCGCCGAACAATACCAATGCGGCCAGGCCTGCCGAACCGATGGCATAACCCTTGGTCACCGCCTTGGTGGTGTTGCCCACCGCATCGAGCGCATCGGTCTTCTCGCGCACGCTGTCGTCCAGCCCTGCCATCTCGGCGATGCCACCGGCATTGTCGGTTACCGGGCCATAGGCATCGAGCGCCACGACCATGCCCGCCAGTGCGAGCATCGCGGTTGCGGCAAAGGCGATGCCGACGATCCCTGCCAGCTGATAGGCGATGATGACCGCGACGACGATCAGCAGCGTCGGCAGCGCGGTCGCCTCGAGGCTGATCGCCAGTCCCTGGATGACATTGGTGCCGTGCCCGGTTTCCGATGCCTTGGCGATCGACTGGACCGGGCGATAGTTGGTGCCGGTATAATATTCGGTAATCCAGATGATGAGCCCGGTCACGGCCAGCCCGACCAGCATGGTGAGGTACAGGTCCATACCGGTGAAGGTTCCGGGGCCTGCGGCATCGGCGGTCTTCATCGCATAGGCGGTGTTCATGCCGACCACGGCGTCGGTGACGAAATAGAGCAGGATCGCCGAAAGGATCGCCGTCACCGCAAAGCCCTTGTACATCGCGCCCATGATCGATCCGCCCGATCCCAGCCGGACGAAATAGGTGCCGATGATCGAGGTGATGACGCAGAGGCCACACAGGCCGAGCGGCAGGCCGACCAGCGGCAGCAGCGCGGCATCGTCGCCCGCCACCAGCAGCGCGATGGCGACCATGGTGACGCCGATGGTGACGACATAGGTTTCGAACAGGTCGGCGGCCATGCCGGCGCAATCGCCGACGTTGTCGCCCACGTTGTCCGCGATTACCGCAGGGTTGCGCGGATCGTCCTCGGGAATGCCTGCCTCGACCTTGCCGACCAGGTCCGCGCCGACATCCGCCGCCTTGGTGAATATGCCGCCGCCCAGACGCGCGAAGATCGAGATCAGCGACGCGCCGAAGGCGAGGGCAACGAGGCCGTTGACGATGTTGCGGTCCTCGGGATCGCTCAGGCCATGGCCCGCTATGGCATAGAGATAATAGAAATAGCCTGCGGTCGCGAGCAGGCCGAGGCCCGCCACAAGCATTCCGGTGATCGCACCCGCGCGAAAGGCGAGGGTGAGGCCCGCCTGAAGCGAGGTGCTCGCCGCCTGTGCGGTGCGCATGTTGGCGCGCACCGAGATGTTCATGCCGATATAGCCCGCCACGCCCGAAAGCACCGCGCCGAGCACGAAGCCGATGGCGGAGACGGGGTTGCCGAACTTGTCGAGAAGCGCCCAGACCAGCACCAGCATCACGATGCCGACAATGGCGATGGTACGATATTGACGTCCGAGATAGGCCTGCGCGCCCTCCTGGATCGCCGCGCCAATCTCCTGCATCCTCGCGTTGCCGGGCGATTGGCTCAAAACCTGTCTGCTGGTGAAAATGCCATAAAGGACTGCGACCACCCCGCAAAGGATGGCAATCAAGACCACGTTCATGCGTCGCTCTCCCAAAAAGCGATGGCCTCTCGGCCGAACAGGCGATCACCGCGCCCTTGATGAACGTCAGCGTCCCCCGCGCATAGGTATAAGCGGGTGTTGCAATCGTGCAACTTAATAAAGTTAGGAGGTGGCTGGCCTCTCAGCCGTGCAGCCAGCCCAGTTTTTCGGGATTTTCGACCGGCATGCCGTTCCAGGTCAGGGTGAGCCCTTCGCCCTCGGCAAAGCCGCCGATGCGCGTGGCGGGAACCGGCAGATGCGCTTCGGCGTCGGCGGCGAACAGCAGTTGATAGTCGTCGCCGCCGGAGGCAGCGGCGAGCGCGGCGGCCTGGTCGCTGCCGATCGTGGCGACGAAATCGGGCGAGAGCGGGACCTGCGTCAGGTCGATTCGCACGGCCAGGCCCGAGGCCCGCGCCATGCGCGCGGCATCGATCAGCAGCCCGTCGGACACATCCATCATCGCACGCGCGACCTGGGCAAGCAGGGGGCCATCGACGAGCCGTGCCTGCGGCCTGCGATAGGCGGTGACGAGCGATGCCGGTTCGGTCTTGCCCGCCTGGAGCAGGCTCAACCCAGCCCAGCCATCGCCGATGGTGCCGGTGACGAACAGCCCATCGCCCGCCAATGCGCCCGCGCGCGAAGGCGGCACGGGGACCGAGGGCAGGCCGATCGCGGTCAGCGACAGCACGCGCGCCTGCCCTGCAGGCACGCTGACGGTATCGCCACCAATCAGCAGCATGGCATGATGGTCGAGCGCGGCCTTGAGACCCTCGGCAAACGCCGCGTCCCACCCCGCATCGCGCGACAGGCTGTGCCCCGTCAGGCAGGCGAGCGGGGTTGCGCCCTTGGCGGCAAGGTCCGAGGCGTTCACTGCGACCAGCTTCCACGCGATATCCGCCGGCGGATCGTCGGGCAGGAAATGCACGCCCTCGACCAGCATGTCCTTGGTCAGCACCATCGCCTGCTTGCCGATGGTGAGCACCGCCGCATCGTCATCGAGCCCGCGCGCCGCCGGATCGGTGGCGATGGTGCGGAGCAGGTCGATAAAACCGGGTTCGGTGGTCATGCGGACTTGGCCCTTGTACCTTACGTTCGGGGCAAACAGACGGGTGGTGAGGCTCGGCTCGAGCTTATCCCGTTTGTCCCGAGCGAAGTCGAGGGACGTTTGCGCGACCTGGCGTCAATTAACGCCGCACATCCTTGGCAATCCCGTCGAGCAGGCCATTGGCGAAGCGCGTGTCCTTGGCGTCGAAGAACGCGTGCGCGACGTCGAGATATTCGTTGATGACGCTGCCGACCGGCACGTCGGGCCGCGCGAGCAGCTCGTACGTCCCGGCGCGCAGGATCTGGTGCAGCGTGCGGTCGATGCGACCCAGCGACCAGCCCTCGGCCAGCTTGCCCTCGATCAGGCCGTCGATCTCTTCCAGCCGCGCCGCCGTACCCTTCACGATATCGTCGAAGAACGCGACATCGGCCTCGGCGTACTGCTCGTCCTCGATTTCCGCGCCAAGCCGGTGCTGGTGGAATTCGTGGAGCAGCTGCGCGACCGGGGTCTTTTCCATCGTGTGCTGGTAGAGCGCCTGGACGGCGGCAAGCCGTGCGGCGGAGCGGGAGCGGGATTTCTCGTTCATATCGTTTCCATCAGGTCAGCCGGCGCCGGACGCTCTCGGCATGGGCGGGCAGGCCCTCCATCTCGGCGAGCGCGACCGCAGCGGGACCGATCGCGGCAAGGCTGGCGGGGTCGAGCTGGATGAAGCTGGTACGCTTCATGAAGTCGAGGACCGAAAGCCCGGAGGAAAAGCGCGCGCGCCGTCCGGTGGGCAGCACATGGTTGGGTCCGGCGACATAATCGCCCACCGCCTCGGGCGTGTGCCGACCGAGGAACACGGACCCTGCGTGCCGCACCTTGGCGAACAGCGCTTGCGGATCGTCGACCGCGAGCTCGAGATGCTCGGCGGCGAGCCGGTTGACCAGCGGCATCGCGTCTTCGAGGCTGTCGACCACGATGATCGCGCCATTGTCTTCCCACGCCTTGGTCGCGACCTTGCGCGTCGAGAGCGCGGCGAGCTGCACGCCGACGGTGTCCGCGACAATATCGGCAAAGCCCGCGTCATCGGTGAACAGGATCGACTGGCTGGTCGGGTCATGCTCCGACTGGCTGAGCAGATCGGCGGCGATCCATTCGGGATCGTTCTTGCCATCGGCGACGACCACGATTTCGGACGGCCCCGCGACCATGTCGATGCCGACCACGCCATAGAGCTGGCGCTTGGCTTCGGCGACCCAGGCATTGCCGGGGCCGGTGATGACATCGACCGCGCGGATTTTCTGCGTGCCATAAGCGAGCGCGGCGACCGCATGGGCGCCGCCGATGCGCCAGATCTCGTCCACCCCGGCGAGATGCGCGGCGGCGAGCACCAGCGGGTTGACCTGGCCCTTGGGCGTCGGCGTCACCACGACCAGCCGCTCGACCCCGGCGACCTTGGCGGGAATGGCGTTCATCAGCAGCGAGGAGGGATAGGCCGCACGACCGCCGGGCACGTACAGCCCCGCCGCATCGACCGCGCTCCACCGCGCGCCGAGGCGCACGCCCGCTGCGTCGGTATAATCGCGATCCTCGGGCAGCTGCGCCTCGTGATAGGCGCGGATGCGGTTCGCGGCGAGATCGAGCGCGGCGCGAAGGTCGTCCGACAGCGCGGCATAGGCCTCGGCGCACGCGTCCTTGCCGATGCTCCAGCCATTGCCGTCGAGGCTATGGTCGTCGAAGCGCGCGGTATAGTCGGCCAGCGCCGCATCGCCGCGCGCCTTCACATCGGCGATGATCGCGGTGACGTCGCGGCTGACCTCGACATCGCTCTCGCGCCGACCACGCACCAGCCTGTCGAACGTCTGGGCGAAATCCTTGTCGCGTGTGGAAAGACGAAGCGTCATGCGGCCTGCCTGCGTTCTGCGGCCAGATCGCGGAAGGCGGACATCAGCGGACCCAATCTGGCATGGTCCTTTTTCAGCGCGGCGCGGTTGACGATGAGCCGGGCCGAGACCTGGGTGATGACTTCGGTTTCCACGAGGCCATTGTCCTTCAATGTGCGTCCCGACTCCACCAGATCGACGATCCGCCGCGACAGGCCGAGCGAGGGCGCGAGTTCCATCGCGCCATTCAGCTTGACGCATTCCGCCTGCACGCCCTGCCGCTCGAAATAGCGGCGAGTGATATTGGGATATTTGGTTGCGACGCGGATATGCGAGGGGCGCGGCTGGTTGCTCGCGGCTTCCTCTGCAGGCTCTGCGACCGACAGGCGGCAATGGCCGAAATTGAGATCGACCGGCGCATACAGGTCCGAATAATCGAACTCGTCGATCACGTCCGATCCGACAATGCCGATCTGCGCCGCGCCATGCGCGACGAAGGTCGCGACATCGAAGGCGCGCACGCGGATGATGTCCATGTCCGCGCGGTTGGTGCCGAAACGCAGCGACCGGTTCTTGGGATCGTGAAATTCTGCCGAGGGCATGATACCCACCCGTTCGAGCACGGGCAGGGCATCGTCGAGGATGCGCCCCTTGGGCACGGCAAAGATCAGCGTATCGGCCATGGCCGCGGCATGTAGGGCCAAGCAGGGCAAAGGGCAATATGAACCGGACAGAGGAAATCATCAGCGGCATCGCCTTTCAGGCCGAACATGTCGAACAGAACGGCGCGCCCGCCACCGCCCGGCTGTGCCGCGCGCAGATTGCGCTGATGCAGGGAGACAGCGCCTGCGGTCGCCGGATCGCTGCCTGGCCGGGCCATGTGCTGACCGATGCGATGCCGCTCAGGTTCACCGGCGGGCTGCACCATCTGTTCCGCAAGGGGGAGGTGCCCGAACTGGGGCCGGTCTATGCGGGAGAAGTGACCGAACAGTGCGCTGTGGATGCGATCGTCGCGGCGGTCGTGGATCGCCACGATGCTGAATTGCTCCCCTGGTTCGATGGCCCGCCGCAGACCAACGAGGCGGGGCGCTCGGCAAGCTTCGTCGCGGCGCTGCACTGGCTGGCGAGCCGCACCACGGACCGGTTCGAGCTCAACGAGATCGGGTCAAGCGCGGGGATGAACCTGCTGATCGACCGTTATGGCTATGATCTGGGCGGCGTTCGCTCCGGCCCGGCGGATGCGCCCTGCGTGATCGCGCCCGAATGGCAGGGCCCGCCGCCGCCCGATACGCCTTTCCGCATCGAGGCGGTGCGCGGCTGCGACCTCAACCCCATCGACGTGCGCGTGCGCGCCGCTGCCGATCGGCTGATGGCCTATATCTGGCCCGAGGCCGAGGCCCGGTTCGTGCGGATGGAAGCAGGCATCGCGATGATCCGCGCGCACGGCGTCGATCTGGTGCAAGCCGACGCCGCCGACTGGATCGCAGCGCGCCTCGCCGAACCGCAAGAGGCCGGCGTCACCCGCGTGCTGATGCACTCGATCGTTTGGCAATATATCCCGGAGGGTCGCCAGGCGATGATCGAAGCCGCGATGGCCGAGGCGGGAGCGAAAGCGACGTCCGAGCGCCCGCTGGCATGGGTTTCGCTGGAAACCAACCGTGCGACCTTTCGGCACGAACTGAAGGTGCGGTTCTGGCCGGGGGGCGGGGAGGCGCAGTTGCTCGGCGAAGCGCAGGCGCATGGGGTCTGGGTGCGGTGGTTGGGGTGAGGGGGCGGAGGGGTTGTGCGGAAATTGGGGTCGAATTCATATCTAGCCTGTGATCAGACTTGAGAGGCGAGCCGCTACTCATCAAAGCCGAGTGAAGCAGTGGTGATGACCTACATGTTCAAAGCTCTTTGCCGAGAAATAATGCTTCGTTGAGTTGCTGACCGGACGGTAAGTTGCTGTCCGTAATAATTTTCAACAGGGAATTGCGTAGCAGAACGAAGGTTCGAAGCAGGTGCTCGACGTCGGAGTTCCGCGAAGTATGTGCGGCAACGGAGCGGGCGTCGTATAGCTCTCTCACCTCATTGAACATTGCTAGCCGATCTGGGCCAGGCGCTGCGAGAAATGTCGCCAAGTTTGAAGCGATCCTGAAGCGAATTTCACTGCGACTTCCCTGCGCGAAAAGTTCTTCCAGCGCGCCCCAAGCCAGAAGCAAAGCGGATGAAGTGCGTCCATTGACAGTACAGGCATCGAGAGCTTCCAAGGCACCTGCAAGTCTGCGGTCCTTGTTCATCAATTCGGCCGTTCTAGGCCAAACTGATTTAACCCAGCCTAACTCGTCCTCACGGATCTCCGCGAGCTCAGAGGTTCCGACAGAAACAATGCGCCCCTCGACTTCGACGGGCCGCAGCAGCGGCTCATGCCCGTGTATCGCAGCCACACTGAAAGCCTGGTCAGAGAAAACGGGCATTATGAGGTACGCGTAGCGCGCAAGCCTCAAGAGTGAGGCTATCAGCCGCGCAATTTGCTCGGCGTCAAAACCAGCCGGAAATTTTTGTCGGAGAGGGACCGATATCTCGACTTCGATGTCCCAGGCGAACCCCCCTTTGGCTAAGCGCAAGGGTCCGGGGTGGGCTTGCCCGGGAGCGGCGCGCTGAAAAGCCATCATCGGTGCCGCGAAAAGGTGCGCATATGCTGACCTTAACATCACACCATGCCCCAGATCGAATGGCTGTCCATTGTATCGGACCTGTGAAAGGCCCGCAAAGATGTGAGTGTCAGGTACGGGTTCAATCATTCAGAATAGTCTAAACCAAACTCACAAACTCACAAATCGCTGAATAACACAGGATGGTATGTTTATCATCAAATGGACCGCATGCGCAAAAAACTGGATAGCTCCTAATTGCAAACCACGTGGACGTCGCTTGCCAACGGTGAGCGTTGCACTGTTCAAAAAACGACCAACCTCCGCTCAGCCTGAGCTTGTCGAAGGCCCCGCGCCCAAGCGTCCGGCATCAACCGTTCTCCGGCGAAAGCCGGAGTCCAGGGCGGTCTGGTGCCATCTCGCTTCTGGATTCCGGCTTTCGCCGGAAAGCGGCGGAGGGGGGGCAACCGGTTGCGCGGGGCCTTCGACAGGCTCAGGCTGAGCGGGGTTGGGTTATTGGGTGTGGGCCTGTAACCCCGGTGCCTGCTGGGGCCAAAGGCTGGGTTGGATGGCCCGGGCGAGTCCGGTTGCGTCGTCTGCCGGAGCCTTGCCATGCACCCCCATCTATTGCGTCGCCACCCACCAGATCGTGCCGGCCGGATCGCGGAAGCCGCCGCGCAGGTCGTCGTCATCGGCTTTGCGCTCGGGTTCGCGCACCACCTCGGCGCCGGCGGCCAGCGCGCGGTCGTAGACAGCTTGCGCGTCGGGCACGTACAAGTGCAGGTGCACCTCGCCCGAGCGATATTCGGTCGCGCCGCCGCCGACCATGACGATGCTGTCGTCGATCCGCAATTCGGCGTGCATCAGCGATCCGTCCGCTCTGTCGAAGCGCCGCTCGACGCTCGCGCCGAACACCGTGGCGAGAAAGGCGATCAGCGCGTCCGGATCGGCACAGATCAGATAGGGGCTGAGGCTGGGATAGGTGGCGGGCTTCCAGTCGGGCATGGCGTGGCTCCCTTGCGCTGGTGCCAGTTTACACGTCCTTAGCTTCGCGCGCCATAGACAGGCGCGGCTGTCACCATAAAGACGCCGATGCGCGCTAGTCGGCAATCTCAGGAATGCGATGAACTTTCATCGCGCTGCCATGAGGATGTCGCAGACCGATGAACAGCCTGCCACCCGCAGCGCAGTTTTCGCCCGATGCCCTGGCGCTGCGCGATCCCGATGCGGCGCTGTTCGTGGATCGCTTGCAGGCGCTGGGCAGCCGCGCGCTCATCGCCAATATCGAGGCCGAGGCGTTTGTCGAACAGGCGGACGGTCACACGCTGCCGGTGCTCGTCACCGATGGCGCGATCGGCACCAGCTATGTCGCCGCCCCGCACAGCGCCTATGCGCTCTATCCGCGCGCCGAGCTCGACCTGGTCGATATGGGCTCGATGCGCGGGCCTGCCACCCTCGCCATTGCGGCGGCAGACGGTATGCTGCGCGCGCTCGCCATCAACCGCGCCGTGCAGATCGACAACTGGTTGCTTTCTACCTGCCTGCACGGAGACTGGAACGGCGAGGGACTGACCGATCTGCGGCAGCGACTGGCGACGCGTTATCCCGGCCATTATCTGCTGATCCGCTCGGTCGATGAATGGTCGTGCCCCGAGCTGACCGCAGCGCTGCGCGCCGATGGCTGGCTGCTGCTGCCCTGCCGCCAGATCTGGGTGACCGATGACTTGCAGCGCGACTGGGCGGTGCGCAAGAGCGTGAAGAATGACGGGCGCAAGCTGGCGCAATCGGGTCTGGCGATCGAGGATGTCACCGTGCTGGGCAACGCCGATGCTGCGCGGGTCGCAGAGCTTTACGCGATGCTCTACATCGCCAAATACTCCGCGCTAAACCCGCAATATGGCCCGCGCTGGATGCAGCTGGCGGTCGAATGCGGGCTGTTCCATCTGCGGGTCGCGCGGGATGCCAGCGGGCAGATCATGGCGGCGGTGGGGATTGTTGCACGCGGCGGCATCGCGACCAATCCGATGATGGGATATGATATGGGGCGTCCGCAGTCGGACGGCCTGTATCGCATCGCATCCTGGCTGGTCGGCGATTTCGCGCTGCGCCATGGCCTGAGGCTGCACGGATCGGCCGGCGCAGGGCATTTCAAGCAGCAGCGCGGCGCGCGCAGCGAGATCGATTACATGGCGATCCATGCAGCGCACCTGCCTGCTACCCGCCGCTGGCCGCTCAAGGGCATCGCCGCCGCGCTCGAAACGCTGGCGGTGCCGCAGCTCAAGCGGCGGATGCTCTAGTCGGCGAGGAAGTCTTCCATCGCCGCGATCAGCGTTTCGGGCGATTCCCAGGGCACGAAATGGCCGCCGGGCGCTTTTACCAGCTTGAGATCGGGCACCAGCGTTTCGATGCCGTCGAGCAGCGAGGGGCGCAGGGCGTAATCGTCCATCGCCCAGTAGAGCAATGTCGGCTGCGTCACCGGCGGGAAGGGGCGCGAGAGATAGGCGGGGCGCTCGACCTCTCCATTCACCGGGGGCACGATCAGCGGGCTGGCGCGATACCAGTTGACCATCGCGGTAAAGGCGCCCGGGGTCTGCCATTGTGCAAGGTAGATCGCGCGCTCCTCGGGCGTGATGTGCACCGCGGCGCTCGGCTCGGCAAAGCGCGAATCGAAATAGGCGTCCCAGCCCATGGCGCGCACCTTGGTCTCGAAATCGGGCTGCCGCATCTCGGTGATATACTGCGCGGACATGCGCTGGTCGGGATCGTCGAACAGCGCCTTTTGATAGGTGAACGGGTGCGCGGCATTGGCCATGATCAGCCGCGTGATGCGATCCGGGTGGTTGAGCGCCGCCATCCAGGCAATCGCGCCGCCCCAGTCATGTCCGACGAGCGTGAACGTATCGATGCCCAGATGATCGGCCAGCGCCATCAGATCGGCTACCATGTGCTTGGGCTGGTAGTTCTCGACCCCTTCGGGCTTGGAAGAGTTGCAGAAGCCGCGCTGGTCGGGCGCGATGAGCCGGTAGCGGTCCTGGAAGTGCCGCATGACATAGCGCCAGGTGCGGTGCGATTCGGGAAAGCCGTGGAGCAGGATCAGCGGCGGGGCGTCCTCGGGCCCAGTGATGGCGACATCGAGCTCGACCCCGGTCGGCAGCGCGATGCGGGTGAGGGGCAAGTCGGTCATGCGGCGGCTCTCCGTTTTTTGTCTGCGCGCCAACCTTAAGCAATCGCTTAAATCTCGTCACCCCCGCACAGGCGGGGTCCCGCTTGTTCCTAACCCGGCAGCAGGAAAGCGGGATTCCCGCGTTCACGGGAATGACGGGAAATTCAAGGAAATGGCGGCTAGGTCCGACCCCTGGTCAGCGGCACTTCGGGAATGGGGATGAATTCCTGTTCGTCGCCAGGCACCTTGGGGAAGGCGCCCCGGTTCCAGCGCTCTGCCGCATCGCGGATGCGCTCGTTCGATGAGCCGACGAAATTCCACCAGATATGCCGTTCCGAGGCGAAATCCGCGCCGCCCAGCAGCATCGCGCGTCCGCCGCCGATGCTCTCCAACTTGGGCTTCGCTCCCGGCGCGATCAGGTAGAGCAGATAGGGTTCGAGCGGTAGGCCATCGATTGCGGCGTCCCCCTGAACCAGCATCACCGCACGCTCGTCCGCCTCGCTGTCGATCGGGATGGCGCCGCCCGGTTGCAGCACGATGTCCGCATAAATGGTCGGGCTGTGGCAGGTGGTTTGTGCGGTCGTGCCCCAGAGCGAGCCCATAATGACACGCGCGCTGGCCTTGCCGTCGTCGATCATCGGCAGCGCGTCGCAGCCGATATTTTCGAACGCCGGCTCTGCATCTTCCAGCGCATCGGGCAGCGCCAGCCAGGTCTGCATGCCGAACAGCTTCGCACCCGTCGCCATTTCGCTCGCCGGGCTACGCTCCGAATGGACGATGCCGCGCCCGGCGGTCATCAGGTTCACATCGCCGGGATGGATGGTCTGGAAGGTGCCAAGCGAATCGCGATGGTCGATGCCGCCGGTGAACAGATAGGTGACCGTGGCCAGCCCGATATGCGGATGCGGGCGGATGCCGAGATCGCGCCCGATATCGAGCTGGGCCGGGCCGAACTCGTCGACGAAGATGAACGGCCCCACCATCGCGCGCTTCTTCTGCGGCAGCGCGCGGCGCACGGTAAAGCCGCCCAGATCATGGCTGGTGGGGAGGAGGGTGAGGGCGAGGGGGCTGGTCATGCCTCGCCCGGCGCGCGCGCCTTGATCGCCAGCGCATGCACCTTCTGACCCGGCAGATCGCCGAGCGCGCTGTTGACCATGCGCTGGCGTTCGAGCCGCGACTTGCCCTGGAATGCAGCGCTCTCGATCTCGACTGTGAAGTGCGATTCGCCGCTGCCGTCATCGCCCATATGGCCGCTGTGCTTGGCGCTGTCGTTGATCACGTCGAGCCGGACGGGCGAGAGCGCCGCCGTCAGCCGGGTTTCGATTTCGCTGGCCATCGGCCCCTTGGTTTTCGTCGTCATGCGCACCTATATAGGCCGCTCTCCGCCCATTGGCGAGGCGGTGCACTCATGGGATTGGCAGCAGGTTTTGGCAGATAGCGGCAACTCGAGCCAGGATGGCGGCAGCGCACGGCGGCGCACCCGGTTTCATGGCCGGGTCGAAGGGACAGGCAGGCGCTGCGATTGGGCCGGGTGCCAGGAAGATGGCGAATTTCGCGCGCCCCCTGCAGAGGAATCGCGTCACGGATCACGCTTCGACGGGCCGGGCCGCTATCGCTGGTTCTGCCTCGACCACATCCGCGAATTCAACGAACGCTACAATTTCTTCGCCGGGATGAGCGCGGAGGAGATCTACGAGGCGCAGCGGCCGACTGCGGGATGGGACCGCGAGACTCGCGCCTTTGCGGCGGGTGCGGGCCAGACCCCGCGCTGGGGCGACTTTGCCGATCCTCTCGATGCCATCGGCGCGCGTTTCCGCCAGAATATGGCCGACCGCGCCCGCGCTGCGGCAGGCACTGCCCGGGCGCAGCAGCGCGGATTGTCGTCGGCCGACCAGAATGCGCTGAAGACGCTAGGGCTTGGCGCGGATGCGACGCGCGCGACGATCCGCAAGGCCTATTCGCAGCTGGTGCGTACCTATCACCCGGATCGCAATGGCGGTGACCGCAGCCACGAGAAAGCCTTGCAGGAGGTCATCGCCGCCTATACGCACTTGCGCAAACTTGCCGCCTTCGCCTGATTGGGTGGAGCGCCCCTTCGACGACTCAGACCACCGGATAACGCCATGACCGATATTTCGAACACCCAGCCCGACAGCCGCGATGGCACTCTGCTCGATGCGCCCGACAAGATGGTCAATGCGCGCGAGGTGTTCGGCGTCGATATCGACATGCAGGTTCCCGCGTTCAGCGAGGCCGACGAGCGCGTGCCCGATCTGGACCCCAGCTATGTGTTCGACCCTGAAACCACGCTCGCAGTGCTGGCAGGGTTCGCGCATAATCGCCGCGTGATGGTGCAGGGCTATCACGGCACCGGCAAATCGACGCATATCGAGCAGATCGCCGCGCGCCTCAACTGGCCGTGCATCCGCATCAACCTCGATGCGCATATCAGCCGTATCGATCTGGTCGGGCGCGATGCCATCGTGCTGCGCGATGGCAAGCAGGTCACCGAATTCCGCGAAGGCCTGCTCCCCTGGGCGCTGCAGACACCGACCGCTCTGGTGTTCGACGAATATGATGCGGGCCGCCCCGACGTGATGTTCGTGATCCAGCGGGTGCTGGAGACCGAGGGCAAGCTGACGCTGCTCGACCAGAACCGGGTGATCCGCCCCAACCCCTATTTCCGCCTGTTCGCCACCGCGAACACCGTGGGCCTGGGCGATACCAGCGGGCTGTATCACGGCACGCAGCAGATCAACCAGGGCCAGATGGACCGCTGGAACATCGTTTGCACGCTGAACTATCTGCCTGCAGAGACCGAGGCCAAGGTCGTGCTCGCCAAGGTCGGCGAGACCGATCCCAAGGTGGTCAAGAACATGGTCAAGGTGGCGGACCTCACCCGTCAGGGCTTCATCAACGGCGACATCTCGACCGTGATGAGCCCGCGCACGGTGATCAGCTGGGCCCAGAATGCCGCGATCTTCCACAATATCGGCTTCGCGTTCCGCCTGTCGTTCCTCAACAAGTGCGACGAGGCCGAACGGATGCTGGTCGCGGAATATTACCAGCGCGTGTTCGGCGAGGACCTGCCGGAGAGCATCGTCGGCCGGGGGTGAGCAAACGGGGAAGCCATGGACAAGGCGACGGCGATTGCACAACTAAAAGCGCACGAGGCCGAATTGCGCGGGCTTGGCGTGGAGCGATTGTCACTTTTCGGCTCGACTGCGCGTGGCGAGGAGGGGCCTGACTCGGATATCGACCTCGCAGCGCGTTTTGCGCCGGAGGCCATGATCGATGGTTTGGAATTTGTTGCCATCAACGACCGCATAGAAGCGATTTTGCGGACCAGAGTGGATCTCGTTGCCGAGCCTGCGAGAAAGGCGCGAATGCAGCAGAACATCGACCGGGATCGTATTCGTGTCTTCTGATCGCGAGCAGCAGCGCCTGAGAGATATCATCGAGAATGGCGAAGCGGCGCAGGCTTAGCTCGCCGACCTTACGGTGGTTGAGTTTGCGCGAAACCAGATGCTTATCGATGCAGTCGAGCGCTGCCTGCAAAGAATTACGGAAGCCGTTGTGAAGATTGGTGAGGAGCGGTTTACCGTAGTTGCGCCAGACGTGTCGTTTCATCAAATAAGGGGCCTCGGCAATCGACTCAGGCACGAATACGACACCCTTGATGAGGCGGTAGTCTACAATACCGTGCACAAGAGTTTGCCTGTTTTGCTCGCCCGCTGTCGCGCGGCTCTTGCTGAGTGACGGGGCTCTCGCTATCACTGTCATAATCGGCTAATACACCTTCCGTGTTCAAGAAGATGCGATTCGGATCGGGGCGGTTTGGGGCAGGCGGGGCGTCTGCTGCCGATGCTTCATGGCCGCCGCCGGGGCTGGGCGAGGCGCGTAACCCCTGGGCTGAGCCTGAAGATTTCACGCCGATCGCGCCCGACCCGGTCAGGCCGCCGCGCACGCGCTGGTGGTGGGCCAAACGGGGGCTGGCTGCCCTGTTCGTGCTGTTCCTGATCCTGCTCGCCTGGCTGGCGATTACCGCGCCCTTGTCCAAGTCGCTCGAGCCGATCGCGCCGCCGGAGATCACGCTGCTCGCCGCCGATGGCACGCCGATCGCGCGCAGCGGGGCGGTGGTCGAGGAGCCGGTCGCGGTCGACAAGCTCCCGCCGCATGTGGTTGAAGCGTTTCTCGCGATCGAGGACCGGCGCTTCTACTCGCACTGGGGCATCGATCCGCGCGGCCTGGCGCGGGCGCTCTGGTCGAACATCACCGGCAGCAGCGTGCAGGGCGGCAGCACGATCACGCAGCAGCTTGCCAAGATCAGCTTCCTCACCCCCGAACGCAGCCTGACGCGCAAGCTGCGCGAGATGCTGATCGCCTTCTGGCTGGAGGCGTGGCTGAGCAAGGACGAGATACTGGGGCGGTACTTGTCCAACGCCTATTTCGGGGACAATGTGTACGGCCTGCGCGCGGCATCGCTGCACTATTTCTATCGCCAGCCCGAAAAGCTGAAACCCGAACAGGCGATCCTGCTGGCAGGGCTGGTCCAGGCACCCTCGCGCTTCGCGCCGACGCGCAACTGGCAAGGCGCGAGCAAGCGCGCCGCCATGGTGCGCGCGGCGATGGTCGATGCGGGCTATCTGACCCAGAGGGAGGCCGACGCGCTGCCGCAGCCGCGGCTCGACGTGCATGAGCGACCCAAGCTCGCCAACGGCACCTATTTCGCCGACTGGGCGATGCCCCAGGCGCGGGCGCTCACAGAGATGTCGCACAGCCGCCTGACGCTGACGACGACGCTCGACGCCAGGCTGCAACGCGCCGCCGAGCGTATCGTCGCACGCTCCGGCCTCGGCAAGGCGCAGGTGGCGCTGGTGGCGATGCGCACCAATGGCGAGGTCGTGGCCATGGTCGGCGGCAAGAGCCATGCGCAATCGCCGTTCAACCGCGCGACCCAGGCCAAGCGCCAGCCCGGCTCCACCTTCAAGCTGTTCGTGTATCTCGCCGCGCTGGAAGCGGGGATGGAGCCGAATTCGGTAATCGAGGATAGCCCGATCACCACGGGCAGCTATCGTCCGCGCAACGCCGGTGACCGATATCGCGGCGTGATCAGCCTCGAGGAAGCGTTTGTGCATTCGAGCAATGTCGCCGCCGTCCGGCTGTTCCAGAAGGTGGGCAGCGAAAAGGTGATCAAGCAGGCGACGCAGCTTGGCCTGAAGGGACCATTTGCGGAAGGCGACCCCAGCCTCGCGCTGGGCAGCGGCAGCGCGACTCTGCTCGAAATGACGGCCGCCTATGCCGGTATCGCGGGCAATCAATGGCCGGTCGAACCGCACGCGTTCAAGCGCGACGAGCAGGGCTGGTTCGAATGGCTGGTCGATGGGCCGGATCGCTATTCGTCGCGCGTGCACGAGCAGATGCAGGACATGCTGCGCGCCGCGGTCAATCGCGGCACGGGGCGCGCGGCGAGCCTCAATATTCCCAATTTCGGCAAGACAGGCACCAGCCAGGACAATCGCGATGCGCTGTTCATCGGCTATGCGGGTGACCTGGTCGTGGGCGTGTGGATCGGCAACGATGACAACAGCCCGATGCAGGGCATTCGCGGCGGCGGGCTGCCTGCGCGCATCTGGCGGCAGTTCATGGGCGAGGCAATCCCGGGAGCCGTGCCGCAGCGCCGCGCCGCGCCCGTCGCGCCGCCCGAGGAGGTCGACCCCGATCCGGTGATCGGTCCGCTGCTCGAAGGCGGGATAGAAGGCCAGGTCGGCGGCGCGAACGTGCGCGTCACCCCGGATGGACTCACCATTTCGGGCGATGTCGGCGGTGCGCCGGTCGAGGTGACGGTCGATGGCAATGGCGCGAATGTTCAGCGCCAGCGGCCGCCGCCATCCGATCCGCCGCAATAGCGCTGCGCCGGTCGCTTGACATACGCGGCGCGCCCCTTCAGCGATAGCGCATGACCAACCGCACTCCGCTTGATGACCTGAAGAACGTGCTGGCCGGGACCGCGCGGGCGATCGCCAGCCAGCCCGAGATCGAGGTGGCGTTCACCGCCGATCCGCCGTCGCAATCGGGCACCAAGCTGCGCGTGCCGATGCCGGGGCGCAAGCTGCCAGCCGATCAGGTCGCCGAGGCGCGCGGCTTTGCGGACCTCTATGCGCTGCGGCTGAAGCACCACAACCCTGCGCAGCACGCTGCCAATGCGCCGCGCGAGGCGGTAGCGCGCGCGGCCTTCGATGCGGTCGAGCAGGTACGGATCGAGGCGCTCGGCACGCGATCGATGCGCGGGCTGGGCGCGAATCTCGATGCGGCGCTGGAAATGCGGATGCGCTCCGACCCGATTGCCCGCGCCACCCGCGCCGACGAGGTGCCGATCTCGACCGCGCTCGGCCTGATCGTGCGCGAGCGGCTCACCGGCACGCCCATGCCTGCGGACAGCGTCGCGGGCGTCAACCTCGTGCGCGAATGGATCGAGAGCAAGGGCGGCGAGGATATCGAAAATCTCGCGCTGTCGCTCGACGACCAGGCCGGCTTTGCCGCGCTCGCCAACCGGCTGCTCGAACATCTGGAGCTCACCGAAGGCCAGATGGACGAGGAGGACAGCCAGGACGAGGGCGACGAGGACGATTCGTCCGAACAGGGCGAGCCCGAGGATCAGGAGGGTGAGCAGGACGGCACCGACCAGGGCCAGACCGAGGCGCGTGGGCAAGAACAGACCGGCGAGAACGAGGAAGGCGATTCCTCGGAGACCGAAGGCGAGATGGAGCAGGGGGATGATGGCGACCCCGGGGAAATGGGTGACGACGGCATGATGCCGACGCGGCCCAACCGCCCGTGGACCGATCTTCCCAATGATTTCGAGTACAAGGCGTGGACGACGCG
This sequence comes from Blastomonas sp. 34TW, assembly GCF_059803595.1. Lineage (NCBI taxonomy): Bacteria > Pseudomonadati > Pseudomonadota > Alphaproteobacteria > Sphingomonadales > Blastomonadaceae > Blastomonas > Blastomonas sp. 34TW. The sequence goes on along the minus strand of NZ_JAPFGW010000006.1, from coordinate 195,420 downwards.
CTTCGACGAAGTGATCGAGGCGACAGACCTGTGCGACGAGGACGAGCTGTTGCGCCTTCGCGCCTATCTCGACCAGCAGCTGGCGCATCTGCAGGGCGCGGTGACCAAGCTCGCCAACCGCTTGCAGCGCCGCCTGATGGCACAGCAGAGCCGCAGCTGGGATTTCGATCAGGAAGAAGGCATGCTCGATGCCGCGCGACTGGCGCGCGTTGTCGTCGCGCCCGGCCATTCGCTGTCATACAAGATCGAGCGCGATACCGAGTTCCGCGATACCGTCGTCACGCTGCTGATTGATAATTCCGGCTCGATGCGCGGCCGCCCGATCAGCATCGCCGCGATCAGCGCAGACATCATGGCGCGCACGCTCGAACGCTGCGGCGTCAAGACCGAGATTCTGGGTTTCACCACCAAGGCCTGGAAGGGCGGCCAGTGCCGCGAGGACTGGCTGGCGCACGGGCGTTCGCCGCTGCCTGGGCGTCTCAACGACCTGCGCCATATCGTCTACAAGAAGGCCGACGAACCCTGGCGGCGCGCGCGCAAGAATCTGGGCCTGATGATGCGCGAAGGCCTGCTCAAGGAAAATATCGACGGCGAGGCGCTGCTCTGGGCGCACAACCGCCTGATCGCGCGCCCCGAAGAGCGCCGCGTGCTGATGGTGATTTCCGACGGTGCGCCGGTCGATGACTCGACGCTCTCGGTCAACCATGGCGCGTATCTGGAACAGCATCTGCGCAAGGTGATCGACTGGATCGAGAAGATGTCGCCAGTGCAGCTGATCGCGATCGGCATCGGACATGACGTGACCCGCTATTACCGGCGCGCGGTGACGATCATGGATGCCGAACAACTGGGCGGCACGATGGTAGAGCAGCTGGCGGGATTGTTCGACGACGAATAGCCGATACTTGCTTGTCGATGTTATAGCTTTGTGCTAACGGCGTGCATATGAAATCCGCGCTCCGCAAAATGGGTAATTCCACTGGTCTGATCCTGCCCAAGCCGGTTCTGCAGGAACTTGGCGTGGGGACGGGAACGATGATGGATATTGTCGTAGACAATGGCCGCGTCGTGGCGACGCCCATCGTGGGTGATCGTCACCAGGGCTGGGCCGATGCGGCCCGCGAGATCGGTCGGCAGGATTTGAGCGAGGATGCGATTGCCTGGCAGGGCTTCGCGAACGAAGACGATGACGGCCTGACATGGTGAAGCGTCCCTTTCCCGCGCAGGGAGAGGTCTGGCTGTGCGCGCTCGATCCTACAAAGGGTGCCGAAATCCAGAAGACTCGTCCGTGTGTGGTGGTCAGCCCCGATGTTCTCAATGCCGGCCTCAGAACTGCTTTGGTCGTACCGCTTACCAGCGGAGGGTTTTCTGCGCCTTTTCGGGTAAACGTCCGCTTTGGTGGTCGTGACGGGCTGCTGGTACCGGATCAGATGCGTGCCGTCGACCGGCTGAGGCTCGTCAAACGGTTAGGGCTGATCGACCCCGTCGCGCTGGCATCGGTGCTGGGCATATTGCGCGAGATGTTCGAGCAACCATAACGTCGGGATCAACGGTTGCCAAACCGCGTCAGGCTCCTTAATCAAGCGATTAAATTAAGTCTGCATGGAGCCCCCGCCTTGAACGTATCCGAAGCCGTTGCCAGCCGCCGTTCCGTGCGCGAATTTCTGCCCGATCCGGTACCGCTGGAGACCATTCGAGAGATTCTGACCAAGGCGCAGCGCTCGCCCTCGGGCGGCAACACCCAGCCGTGGAACGCGGTTGTGCTGACCGGTGAGCCGCTGGCCGACCTCACCGCGAAGATCAAGGCCAAGGCGCAGAGCGCGCCGATGGGCGAGGGGATGGAATATGCCATCTACCCCGCAGATCTCGAGGGGCGCTACGAGCAGCAGCGGCGCGCGGTCGGCCAGGCGATGTTCGACGCGCTGGGCATCGCCCGCGAGGATGGCGCGGGCCGGGTCCGCCAGATGATGCGCAACTGGGACAGCTTCGGCGCGCCGGTGCAGATCTTCACCTATTGCCGCACCTATATGGGGCCACCGCAATGGTCGGACATGGGCATGTGGCTGCAGACGGTGATGCTGCTGCTGCGCGAGGCGGGACTGGACAGCTGCCCGCAGGAAATCTGGGCGATGTACGGCCGCTATATGCGCGAACTGCTGGGCATCAGCGACGATTACATCTTCTTCACCGGGATGGCGGTGGGCTATCGCAATCCCGATGCGCCGGTAAACGCTTTCACGGTCCCTCGCGTGGCGATCGACGAAGCCATCCAGTTTCGCGGTTTCTGACCGGCGCCATCGCTTCCCGCGCGCAGATCACTTGACCGGTCAATTCTGATGGGTATGCCATGGCGGCAACTGGTCAGCCTGCTATGGACAGGCTATATCGGACAGCATGAAGCCTGAGCGGGTCGCACCGAGGGCAATGGTCTTGATCGGCATTTCTGCAAGGGGGCAGGGTGCCTGGGGGTGCGATGATGCGACGGATCGGATGGTGCAGCGAAGCCGGAGCGCAATCGCTTTTAACGCGCCTCAAGCCATGGGCTCTTGACCTGGCGCGAATGGCGTTTCGCTGAAGCCATGGCCAGCCAGCCAGATATGCCCGCTGCGGCAGCGACCAGCCGCGACGAGATGGGGCGCTCGGCCACGCGGCTGATCCGCCAGCTCGGACTGGTGCGGCTGCTCGCGACGCTCGGCTTTCTGGGCTTCGCGCTCGCCATTGCGCGCTACAGCACCGAAATGCCGCTGCTCGGCGATGCCGAAAACGCGATGTACGACATGCGCGCGGCCAATTTCGCCAAGAAGGTCGATCAGGACCCGCGCATCCTGATGGTCGTCTATACCGACGACACGTTGATCGATACCGGCCAGCGTTCTCCGGTGGATCGCACCATCCTGGCAAATGCGTTGACCAATATCGACCGGATGGGTGCCAAATCGATCGGCATCGATATCCTGTTCGATCAGCCGCAGGACGATGATGAGGCGCTGAAAACCGCGTTGCGCAATATGCAGACCCCCACGCATGTCGCCTATGCCAGCAACGCGACAAATACCGAGGCGATCCAGTTCCGCCAGCAGCAGTTCCTCGAACAGTTCCTGAAGGATGTCACCACCGACAAGACCAAGCCGACAAGCATCCGGCTGGTCACGGACTCGGATGGCGTTGCCCGGCGCTGGCCCGACCAGCCCAAGAACCTGCCGCCGATCATGGTGCGCGCGATGACACCGCCGGACCCTGCCTTTGCCGATTATCGCGGCGCGATCCGCTTCCGTCTGCCGCTGTCGTCCGACCGGCCGGTGATCAACAAGCTGCCGATCGACCTGTTCGCCGATCCGGCCAGTGCCGAGTTCGTCGCGAGCGAGGTCAAGGGACGGCACATCCTGATCGGCGGCGATTTCGTCGATTTCGACAAGTTCGATACGCCGCTGACCCGGATCGGCGATGTCGTGACCGGCGAATCGCAGATGATTGGGCTGGAAGTGCACGCGCACATGATGTCGCAGCTGCTCGACAAGGATCGGCCCTTCGCCTTCCCGAACTGGTCCCTATGGGCGATGGCGCTGGCGGTCGTCATTGCAGGCTGCATCACCGCGATCAGCCAGGCGCGCGCCTGGATCATGGGGCTGCTGCTCGGCAGCCAGATCCTGTTCTTCATGACCGCGCCGTTCCTGTTGCAATATTACGGGTTCGACACGCTCAACCTGCCGAGCTTCGGCTGGGCGACGGGGTGGCTGCTCGCCTATACCTCGGTGGGTGCGGCCGCGCGCGTGGTCGGGTCCAAGCAGCGCGCCTTCGCGCAGAACGCGCTGGGCAAATATCTGCCTCGTTCGGTCGCGGCGGAGATCCTGAAGGACCCGGACAAGCTGGCGCTGCACGGCGAGAAGCGCGAGATCTTCTGCGTCTTCACCGATCTGGAAGGCTTTACCAAGCTGACCCATGCGATCGAGCCGGAAATGGTCGCGCTGCTGCTCAACAACTATCTAGACCGGCTCGCGGATGTCGTGCTGCAATATGGCGGCACGCTCGACAAGTTCGTGGGCGATGCCGTGGTCGCCTTCTGGGGCGCGCCGATCGGCTTTCCCGACGATGGCGAGCGCGCGGTGCGCGCGGCCTGGGCCATGTACGAGGCGGGCGAGGAGTTCCGCAAGAGCGCGCCCGAAGGCGTGCCGCCGATCGGTCGCACGCGCGTCGGCGTGCATTTCGGCGAGGCGATCGTCGGCAATTTCGGCGGCGAGGGGCGCATCCAGTATACTGCGTTCGGCGACAGCATGAACACGGCGGCGCGGCTCGAGGCGGCGAACAAGAATCTGGATACCCGCGTGCTGGTCAGCCGCGAGGCCGCCGAAAGGTCCGGATTGGACTGGTATCGCCCGATGGGGCGGATCGTGCTAAGAGGACGCGCCAAGCCGGTCGATATTTACGAGCCCGCGCCCGACAGGCCGGAGAGCGAGCGCCAGGCCATTGCCGTGCTGGTTGCGGCGCATGAAGCGGGAAATGATGCGGCTGTGGTTCAACTCACATCGCAGCTTGCGCAATTGGGGCAGGAAGAGGCCATCGCGAATTTGTTCAAGCGACTTGGTCAGACACAAAAAGGAGAAAGCTATGTTCTCGGTTGAAAGGAAGTCCGTACTTCGCCGGGCACTTGCGATGGGTGCCATGGTGACGCTGGGCATTGCTGGCAGCAGTGCGGCGATGGCGCAGTCCATGGTCGTACGCTCGGTCGGTCCTTCGGCAGCGCAATTTCCTGCCGGCAAGAAGCTGCCCGCCAACACCAAGGTGGTGCTGAAGGCCAGCGACAAGGTGACCGTGCTCGACAAGGCCGGCACGCGTGTCCTGTCCGGCCCCGGTACCTTCACACTCGACGGCACGGTCAAGCGCGACCAGACGCAGAGCACCCAGATTGCCAGCTTGCTCGCGACCGGTGGCCCTGCGACGCGCAGCCGCACCGGGGCCGTCCGCGGCGCTCCGGCCAAGGTTGCTGCTCCCGCTACCCCGCGCAGCCCGAACCTGTGGTTCATCGATGCGAGCCAGTCGGGCAAGTTCTGCGTGGCTGAACCCGCCCGCCTGATGTTCTGGCGCGCCAAGGTCGATCAGGATGTCCAGCTGAAGCTTGCCGGAACCGGCGCATCGGCGACGATCGACTGGAAGAAGGGATCGGGCAACCGGCTGTGGCCGATGGCCGAACTGCCCGTTGCGCCCGGCAGCTATACGCTCACCGGCCCCGATGGCGTGGCGCGCAAGATCGATCTGGTCGTGTTGCCCAGCGTGCCGGCCGAGGTCGACGAACTCGCCGGAACGCTGATCGAGAATGGCTGCGAAAACCAGCTCGGCCTGCTGGTCGAGACCATGGCGGCAGCGGACCAGGCCAGCGGTACCAGCGGCGATCGGTAAGCATCCAGCCGACATTCAGACCCCGTCCGCGCCGCTGCGACCGGCACGGGCGGGGTTTTTCGCGTGTGCCATCGCGGCTTGACGGCCCGCGCTTTTTGCAGGCAATGGCCGGGGCATGACGAGCCCTGCAGATACCGCCCCGCTGATGCTGTTCAACAGCCTCACCCGTTCGCTCGAAGCGTTCGAGCCGGTCCATCCCGGCGAAGCGCGGGTCTATAGCTGTGGGCCGACGGTCTATAACTACGCGCATCTCGGCAATATGCGTGCCTATGTCTTTGCGGACACGCTGGGGCGCGTGCTGAGCTTCAAGGGCTTTGCGCTCAAGCATATCATCAACATCACCGATGTCGGGCATCTCACCGACGATGCCGATGACGGCGAGGACAAGCTGGAAAAGGCAGCGGCGGAAAAGGCGCAATCGATCTGGGACATTGCCCGCCATTATACCGAGGCGTTCTGGGAAGACATCAAGGCGCTCAACATCCGCCAGCCGGCGGAATGGTCGATCGCGACCGATTATGTGCCCAAAATGATCGAGTTCGCCAAGTCGATCGCGGACAAGCATTGCTACGAACTGCCCAGCGGCCTGTATTTCGACGTGTCGACGGTCAGCGATTACGGATCGCTGGCGCGCGCGGCGACCGAGGCGGGCGAGGGGCGGATCGAGGCGGTCGAGGGCAAGCGCAACGCGCAGGACTTCGCCATCTGGCGCAAGACGCCCGAGGGCGAGACGCGGCAGATGGAATGGGACTCACCTTGGGGTAAGGGGGCGCCCGGCTGGCATCTCGAATGCTCGGTAATGAGCGAGGCGCTGCTCGGCTTTCCGTTCGACATCCATACCGGCGGGATCGACCATCGCGAAATCCACCATCCCAACGAGATCGCGCAGAACCAGGCCTATGCCTGCTCGCACGGCAGCGGCGCGCGCTTCTGGATGCACAATAATTTCCTGATCGACCGGACAGGCAAGATGTCCAAGTCGAGCGGCGAATTCCTGCGCCTGCCGCTGCTGGTGGCCAAGGGTATCCACCCGCTCGCCTATCGGCTGATGTGCCTGCAGGCGCACTATCGCAGCGAGCTGGAGTTCAGCTGGGACAATCTGCTCGCCGCGCTGACCCGGCTGAAGCGGCTGGTGATGGCGGTCGCGGCGCTGCGGGGTCAGGCAGAGATGGCCGGGACGGTGGAACATCCACGTCTGCAACAGCTGCTCGCCGATTTCGGCGCAGCGGTGTCCGATGATCTCAATACCGCCAAGGCGCTGACCGTGCTTGACGACGTTCTGGCGCAGAAGAAGGTCGATGCCGGGCAGCGTCTCGCCGCTATCGCCGCGATGGACGCGGTTCTGGGGCTCGATCTGCTGGCCCTGGAACGCGCCGACCTGCGCCTCCGCCCGGCCGCAGCGAATATCGATGAAGCCCGGATCGAGCATATGCTCAAGCTGCGCAAGGAGGCGCGGGCAGACAAGAATTTCGCCGCCTCCGATGCGATCCGCGACGAGCTGGTCGCGGCAGGCATCGAGGTGATGGACGGCGATCCGTTGGGCTGGGAATGGCGGATCGAAGCCTGATCGACCCGAGTTCCTGCCGTTTACCCTCGAGGTAATCGCGCCGCGCCGCGCACCGGCTATGGTGCGGGCATGTTCGAACGTTTGCTCTGGATCCTCCTCGCATTGGTCCACACCGGTCCGGCTTTGGCGCTGGTGCGGCCCAGCCTGCTTTCGCGGCTTTATGGCATCAGCCCAGGCGACCCGGCCTTTCTGCTGGTGCAGCATCGCGCCGCGCTGTTCCTGTGCATTTGCGTCGTTTGCCTCTGGGCTGCGTTCGATCCCGGCGTGCGCAGACTGGCCGTTTTAACCACCGGCGTCAGCATGCTGTCTTTTCTGGTCCTGTATCGGCTGGCGGGAGGTCCGCCGCATCTCCAAGCGATTGCGATCACCGATTTTGTCGCCTTGCCAGTTCTCGCCGCATCCGCCTATCTAGCCTGGAGATAGAATACAGGTTGGGGAGAGAGCATGACCAAGGCCGTGATTTCCGCGCTCGTGCGCCCGCTGATCGAGGGCGTGATTCCCGAAGGCATGCAGGTCGTCTGGATCGGCTCGGCCGAAGAAGCGCTGCGCGAGGTTTTCGATGCGGACATCGCCTGGGTCGACATGCACGACAAGCAGGCGATGCGCGATATCATCGCGGCGGGGGAGAAGCTGCAATGGGTGTCGACGCTCTATGCCGGGCTCGATCATTTTCCCGTCGAACAGCTCATGAAGCGCGGTACCCGGGTCACGAATGGCGTCGGGGTCAACACCATCGCCGTCGCCGAATATGCGGTGCTCGGCATGCTCAGCATGGCCAAGGGCTATGCCGATGTCGTGCGTGCGGCCGACCGGCGTGAATGGCTCTGGGCGTCGCCAGGCACGGTCGAGCTCGATGAAACACGCGCGCTGATCATCGGCTATGGCGCGATCGGGTCTGCGATCGGAGACCGGCTGAAAGGCTTTGGCGTGGACGTCACCGGCGTCGCCCGCACCGCGCGGCCTGAAGACGGCATATTGGGCGCGGAAGAATGGCGCGGCAAGATCGGCGACTATGACTGGGTGGTGATCGCCACGCCCTCGACCCGCGAGACCGATGCGCTGATCGGCGCGGACGAACTGGCGGCGATGAAGGACAGCGCGATCCTGGTGAATATCGCGCGCGGCGAATGCGTCGATCAGGATGCGCTGATCGACGCGCTCAAGGCCAGGACCATCGCGGGTGCGTTTCTCGACGTGACCACGCCCGAGCCGCTGCCCGCCGACCACGAGCTGTGGACGCTGCCAAATGTGCAGATCTCGATGCACCTGTCGGGCCGGGCGCAGACGCGGATGTTCCAGCGCTCGGCCGCGCTGTTCGCCGAGAATCTCGGGCGGTTCGTGCGCGGGGAGATGCTGGTCAACGAGGTCGACCTGGCGCTGGGCTACTGATCGTCACCGTGGCTCACGCATATCTGGCATGGGCCTGCGCGATCTTCACATGGTAATTGTTCCGGGCATAGCCGGGTCCGTTATAGCCCCGGGCAAAGGCGATGCAGTCCTCGGGGTTGTTGCTGACCGCCTTCAGCGCCTTCACCAGTCCCCGGTTCTCGATAAACGTGGCAAAGGCCCGGAGATGCGCTGCCTCTGACACCTTCATCGCCTCCCAATAGGCTTCGACCGTGTCGAACCCTGCGAGCCTGTGGTTGAAGCCCATGATCTGCGCGCCGCCGACCGAGGCGGACATCAGGGCAGCGTGGCGGTCGAGCTGCATCGCCTTCCACAGCCGCACATATTCGCCCTGGCCACCGATATAGAGCTTGCGGTTCCAGACCCTGCTCGAGAGATTGGGGTGGCTGTGGCGATATCTGCCAGCGGTCTGGCGATCGAAGACATGCGCTTCGAACAGAATCTTGGGCAGATGCGGACCGTCCAGAAAGCCGCCGGGGCCATCGAGCGCGAGGATATCGGAACGCACGTCCGTGAACCAGCCGCCGCCGCTTTCCACCTCCCACACCGCGCGGATCTGCGCGCTGGTGCAGCCAAGGGTTGCGGCGGCGGTCCGGAAGTCGGCGAGAGTCAGGCCGATCGCTATCGGGGTCGCCGCACCGTTCGAAGCGGGGGCGATGCCGAGCGTGTCCAGCAGGCTGTCGATGGCGATAACCTCGGCCGGCGAAAATGCCTTGCCCTGGCGCAGCGACTTGATGGCAGAAAAGACAGGTGCACGGTTCATGATGTCTACTCTCCAACGGGTAGGGTGCAGGTAAACACGGTGAGCCCCCCGCCACGAACCGCGTCTGGCCTGCAAAATTCTGAGGGGTAATCGGACAGGCTACGCGTCGCTCCCCAACATTCCAAGTCAAATGTTCTTTATATGTTCCATTGATGTCGGGCGGAACCCGTCCCGCTGAGACGGAGGGGAAGGCCGCACTTTTGGCGGGTGACTTGGGCAAAAATTGGGGTTATGCCTTGCGTCACAGCCAGCATGGAAGGCGGATGCCATGCCGGTAACGAGCGGTTCCGCCCGGGCGTAAACAAGCAGCAAGCGCCGCCTGGACATCCTTTCGGTCGCACGAATGCAACGACGAGCCACTTTCGGCTTCCGGGGGAGGAAATTCCATGACCAAAGCATCCGATCTGTTTGTCCAGTGCCTTGAGGCAGAGGGCGTCGAGTATATCTTCGGCGTTCCCGGCGAGGAAAATCTGGACATGCTCGACTCGCTCAGCCGGTCGACCAAGATCAAGCTGATCCTCACCCGGCACGAACAGGGCGCAGGCTTCATGGCCGCGACCTATGGCCGCCATACCGGCAAGGCGGGCGTCTGCATGGCGACCTTAGGCCCCGGCGCGACCAATTTCGTCACCGCCGCCGCCTATGCGCAGCTCGGCGGCATGCCGATGCTGATGGTCACAGGCCAGAAGCCGATCAAGAAATCCAAGCAGGGCCGGTTCCAGATTCTCGACGTGGTCGACATGATGAAGCCGATCACCAAGTTCACCCACCAGCTTGCCAGCGCCGACAATATCCCAAGCCGCGTGCGCGAAGCCTTCCGCTTGGCCGAGGAGGAAAAGCCGGGTGCGGCGCATATCGAATTCCCCGAGGATATTGCCGAGGAAAAGACCGAGTCGGTGCCCTTGAAGCCCAGCTCGACCCGGCGTCCGAATGCGGACAAGAAATCGATCCGCGCTGCGGTCACCGCGCTCGAGCAGGCCAGGTCGCCGATCCTGGTGATCGGGGCCGGCGCCAACCGCACGATGACCAGCCGCATGCTGCTGCAGTTCATCGAAAAGACCGGAATCCCGTTCCTGACGACGCAGCTCGGCAAGGGCGTGATCGACGAGCGCCACCCCAAGTTCCTGGGCTGCGCCGCGCTGTCGGCGGGCGATTTCGTGCACCGCGCGGTCGAGGCTGCGGACCTGATCGTAAATATCGGCCATGACGTGATCGAGAAGCCGCCCTTCTTCATGCAGCCGGGCGGCACGCCGGTGATCCATGTCTCGACCAAGACGGCGGAGGTCGACCCGGTCTATTTCCCCGAGATCGAGGTGATCGGCGACATCGCCAATGCGATCTGGCAGATGAAGGAAGACATCGTCCCCAATGGCGGGTGGAAGTTCGACCATATGCTGGATTATCGCAAGGCGGAGCTGGAGCACACCAACAAGCTGGCCGAGGACGCGCGCTTCCCGATCTTCCCGCCCTATCTCGTTCAGGAAATCCGCAACGCCATGCCCGATGACGGCATCATCTGCCTCGACAATGGCGTGTACAAGATCTGGTTCGCGCGCGGCTATTGCGCCTATCGTCCCAACACCGTGCTGCTCGACAACGCGCTTGCGACCATGGGCGCGGGGCTGCCGAGCGCGATGATGTCGTCGATGGTCTATCCCGACCGCAAGGTGCTGGCGATCTGCGGCGATGGCGGCTTTATGATGAACAGCCAGGAGATGGAGACCGCCGTCCGGCTGGGGCTCAACATGACCGTGCTGATCCTCAACGATAACAGCTATGGCATGATCCGCTGGAAGCAGGCGAACATGGGCTTCAAGGACTGGGGCCTGACCTATGGCAACCCCGATTTCGTCAAATATGCCGAAGCTTACGGTGCCAACGGCTATCGCGTCGAAAGCGCCGAGCATCTGAAGCAGCTGCTCGCGCATACGCGCGACACGCCTGGCGTGCATCTCATCGATTGTCCGGTTGACTATTCGGAGAACGACCAGATCTTGAACATCGACATCAAGAAGATGGCGAAGGAGCTTTAGGCCAGCGCACTCCCTCTCTCCTCCAGGGGGGAGGGTCGGGGAGGGGGGAATGCGCCCCGCTTGCCCTTTCATTGTAACGGGGGAGGGCGGTCCCCTCTCCCAACCCTCTCCCCTGAAGGGGCGAGGGCTTTATGGGATCAGCACATGACCACCCTTAAAACCGTCTACCCGCTCTATCTCAACAATGAGGCGCAGCAGCCGAACACCGATCTGGAGGTGACCGACAAGTTCACCGGCGAGGTCGCGTTCCGGGTGGCGCAGGCCGATGCGGCGACGATCGACGCGGGGATCGCAGGCGCAGTCGAAGCCTCGGAAGCGATGGCGGCGATGCCGAGCTACGAGCGGCAGAATGTGCTCAACCATTGCGTCACGCGCTTCAAGGAGCGCGCCGACGAGCTCGCCTATGCGCTGTGCGTCGAGGCTGGCAAGCCGATCAAGGACTCAGAGGGCGAGGTCAGCCGCCTGATCGACACCTTCCGCATCGCCGCCGAGGAATCGGTGCGGATGACGGGCGAGGTCCAGACCATGGACATCAGCCCGCGCGCCAAGGGCTATCGCGGCATGTGGAAGCGCGTGCCGATCGGCCCGTGCTCGTTCATCTCGCCGTTCAACTTTCCGCTCAATCTCGCCGCGCACAAGATCGCGCCGGCAATCGCGGTCGGCTGCCCGTTCGTGATGAAGCCGGCGAGCCGCACTCCGCTGGGCGCGATCATCATGGGCGAGGTGCTGGCCGAAACGAACCTGCCCAAGGGCGCGTTCTCGATCCTGCCCGCCAGCCGCGACGGCGCGGACCTGTTCACCACCGACGATCGGCTCAAACTCTTGTCCTTCACCGGATCGCCCGATGTGGGCTGGGACCTGAAGGCGCGGTGCGGCAAGAAGAAGGTCGTGCTCGAACTGGGCGGCAATGCGGCGGTGATCATCGATGCCGACGCCAGTCTCGACGACGCGATGGAGCGCGTGATCTTCGGTGCGTTCTACCAGTCGGGCCAGAGCTGCATCGGCGTGCAGCGCATCCTGATCCACGCCGATGTGTATGACAAATTCCGCGACATGCTGGTCGCCAAGACCGCGACGCTGATCGCGGGCGACCCCAAGGACCGCGACACGTTCATCGGCCCGATGATCCACGAGAAGGAAGCCTCGCGGCTCGACGGCTGGGTGCAGGAGGCGGTGGCCAAGGGCGGCACCTTGCTGTGCGGCGGCAAGCGCGACGGGGCGATGCTCGAAGCGACGCTGCTCGAGAACGTGCCGCACGATGGGAGGATCGTTACCGAAGAGGCGTTCGGCCCGGTCGCGGTGCTCTCCAAATTCACCGATTTCAAGGCGGCAATGGCCGAGGTGAACAACAGCAAGTTCGGGCTGCAGGCGGGCGTGTTCACCCGCGACCTGTTCAAGATGTTCGATTGCTGGGACCACCTGGACGTGGGCGGGGTCGTGATCAACGACGTGCCCAGCTTCCGTATCGACAACATGCCCTATGGCGGGGTGAAGGACTCGGGGCTTGGCCGCGAAGGCATCCGCTTCGCGATGGAAGACATGACCGAGATCCGCAACTTGCTGATCCGGGGCGGCTGAGCGATCAGCCGTCTCCCAGAAGCAGCAGCATGATCGTCGATGTCACGAAAAAGCCCTTGAAGATCGCAGAGGCGGCGATCCAGATGCCCTTGAGGGTGGAGACACCGAGTTCGCGAACGAACCAACGCGTCTGGAGCACCGTGTACCAGATCAGGGTCACAAGGAAGATCGGGAAGCCGATATACATCCCGTCATAATAGGCGCCCATGATCTCGTATTCGTAGGTCGTGTCGCTCATGAACGCGAGCGCGACATAGTTGGCGAGGCCGAACGGTGCGGCGACGAAGCACTGGCTGTAGAAAGGCGGGCGCAGCGAGACACGATCGATAGCGATCTTGCGATGCCGTAGCAGGTCCATCGCCAGCACCAGCGGATACACGCTGAAGATGAAGGCGGTGAACATCAGATCGTTCTTCCAGTCCTTCAGGAACTCGGGACTGGTGCGCATCGCCTCCTTGACCGCTTCCGGCCCGATGATCGCATCGCTTACCGTGCTCGCCAACGCGATGGTGATCATCAGGAAGACGGGCGGGTTGATCGTGCTTTCATAACGCTGCTGCGGCCGATCATCGAGCTCGTCATCGGCATAGGCCATCATCTTTGTCGGCCGGAACAGCGAGAGCAGAAAGGTGCGCGGATAGAAATACAGCCAGCTAACGATCTCGAACAATATGTCCTCGACCGAACGCAGCAATCCCATGAAGTCCATGGCGAAATCCCCCCAGATCAGGCGGACAGGTCTAACAGCCGTGGTGAAGGTTTCAACGCCGATCAGTTGCCGCCGGCAGGATAACGGATTGCCATCACCTCATATTCCTTCGCCCCTGCTGGCAGCTGCACGGTCCGCAGATCGCCCAGCGCAGCGCCCTTGAGCGCGCGGGCGAGAGGAGAGCTCCAGCCGATGCGGCCTGCGCCCGCATCCTGCTCGTCATCGCCGACCAGGGTGAGCGTGCGCCAGTTGTCGTCCTCGTCGGCGATATCGACCTCGGCGCCGAACCAGACGCGGCTCTTGTCGCTCTGCGTCGCCGGGTCGATGACGCGCGCGGCCTTCATCTTGCGGGCGAGCCGATTGAGTTCGCGGTCGATCTCGCGCATGCGCTTGCGACCATAGAGATAGTCGCCATTCTCGCTGCGGTCGCCATTGCCCGCCGCCCAGCTGACGATCTCGACAATGGCCGGGCGCTCGACGCCGAGCAGATGGTCATAGCGCGCCTTCAATGCGGCATAGCCTTGCGGGGTGATGTAGTTAGGGCGGTCCATGGCCTCGCCACATAACGGCAAATTTCGTCACCCTGAACTTGTTTCAGGGTCCATTTTGCCGATTGCGCCTCCGGTCAGCGCGGCAAGATGGATGCTGAAACAAGTTCAGCATGACGGTGGAAGCATCAGCCCGGCGTGTTCTTGCCCAGATACCGACTGAGCTTGTCCTTGCCCCGCATCGTGGCGCGCTCGGGGTGCATGACGTCATAGACGACCGCGTTCTCGAGCACCCGCTGGACATAGTTTTTCGTCTCGAAGATCGGGATGCGCTCGACCCATTCGACGATATCAATGCCACCCGTACGCGGGTCGCCATTCGCGCGCAGCCATTTGTTCACATTGCCGGGACCCGCATTGTACGCCGCGACGGCCAAGGGATAGCTGCCGCCGAAATAGTCCATCATGCGGGCAAAATAGCCCGCGCCGAGCTGGATATTGTATCCGGTATCGTCGGTCAGCGCGCCGAGCGAATAGCTGAGCCCCATCTTCCCCGCCTGTTCGCGCGCGGTGCCGGGCATCAGCTGCATCAGCCCGCGGGCTCCTGCATGGCTGACCGCGTTGGGGGCATACTGGCTTTCCTGGCGGGTGATCGCGTGGATCATCGTCCAGCTGCTCAGTGCGCCGGGCGGCACGGGCATCTGCGGGAAGGCGACCGATTGCAGGTCATCGACACCCTTGGCGCGCGCTGCCTGGCCGACGATGACCGCAAGGTCGCGCCGCCCGATCTGCCGTGCGAGTTCGGTGGCGAGCACATGCTCTTCTGGGGTCTTGGCAGCGGCAGCCACCGCGCCGAAAAAGCGCCGCTGGGTCGGCCAGTCGCCGCTGCGCGAGATCGCCTGCGTCGCCTGGACCAGCGAGCTGGCGTTGAAGCGCCCGCGCTCGACCGCGCTCACCTGGACGCGCGGCGCAGTGGCGAACGGCGGAATCTCGCGGCCCAGCCGTTCGGTGGCGAGCTGACCGTAATAATGGTCGGGATAGGCGGCTGCCATTTCGAAATAGCGCATCGCCTCGGCCTGGTCGCCCGCGACCGCTGCCGCGCGCCCAGCCCAGTAAAAGCCCTTGGAGCGCGTCTGCGGGGTGCGTGCGCCGCCGCCATAGCGTGCGAACATGCCGATCGCATCGCGCGGACGCCCCAGATTCTGCAGCGCCACTGTGCCTGCCAGCCAGGTCAGGCTGGTATAATCATCGCGAACGCCAAGGCTTTCGTCCGAAATGTCGTGACCGGTCGGGAAGGCATCATCGACCTTCGATGCGATGTCGAAGGCGAGCCCATATTGCCCGTCATTCTGCGCCGCGCGCGCCTGGCTCAGCAGCAGCTCGTACCAGCTTTCGGCATTGACCGGGCGGTATTGCAGCGCGGGCCGGCTGCCGAGCATCTGCCGCGCCAGTGTCCAGTTGCCGGTATCGACCAGCCGCCTGGCGCGCTGCGCGACATAGCCCGCATCGGCCATCGCTTCTGCACCGAGAGATCCGGCGAGCGCATCGGCATCGGGCAGGTTCTTGAGCATCGCGAGCCGCGCCGCGAACACCGCGCGGCGCGCAGGCGATACATAGCCGAACTGCTCCTCGGCATCGGGCGTCGCTTTCGCCCAGAGCAGCGCATCCATCCGCGCGTCGTGATCGGCGGCGGTGAAGTCGGTGGCGAAGCGGCTGGACAGCATCGCCTTGTCTTCGGGCATCATCGTGCCGCCACGCCAGGCGGCGACCGCAACTCCGCGCGCGGCATCGCGCTGACCCACCGCGTCGAGCGCCATCGCATAGCGCGCGCGGCCGACATTGGTCAGCGGCGCAAAGCGGTTGAAATAGGCGACCACCTCCTGCGGCGCGGCGGGGCCTGCGCCCAAAGCCTGTTCGGCATTGCGGCGCATTTTGTCCTCGTCGGGCCAGCCGGGGTTGGAGATGAGGAAGCTTGCGAAGGTCGAGAAGGTATAGTTGTTCGGCGTGGTGGTCAGCGCACGCCAGTTGGCGATCGTCCCCGACATGTCGGTCGGCATCGACTGGAGCAGGTTGGCGCGGGCGCGATCCCAGTCGCTGCCGTCGCCGCTGCGGCTCGGCACGGCGGCATAGTCGGCGGTCTGGTCGCTGGCGAGACAGGCGGCAGGGACGCCCAGCAGGGGCAGGGCGAGCAGCACGGCGGTGCGCCGCGCAATAGCAATTCGTGAAACCATGCTGGACATGATGCGCTTTCGATCCTTATCAGGCGCTGAACACGCAACCTTGTGTGCGAATGGATTGTTCTTGCCTGATTTGCGGGCAAGGTAAAGGAGCTACCCGATGTTTTCCGGCTCAATTCCGGCCCTTGCGACGCCCTTCCGCGACGGAGCGTTTGACGAGCCTGCCTTCCGCGCGCTGATCGACTGGCAGATCGACAATGGCAGCTCGGGCCTGGTCCCCTGCGGCACCACCGGCGAGGCGGCGACCATGTCGATCGAGGAGCATGACTATGTCGTGCGAGTCTGTGTCGAGCAGGCGGCAGGCCGCGTGCCGGTGATCGCGGGCTGCGGGTCGAACGATACCAAGGTTGCGATCGGGCACATGCTCAACGCCAAGGCCGCTGGCGCCAGCGCCGCGCTGGTCGTGCCCCCCTATTACAACCGCCCGGGCCAGGACGGCGTTCGCGCGCATTTCAAGGCGCTGACCGAGGCGTGCGACCTGCCGATCATGCTCTACAACGTGCCCGCGCGCACCGTGACCGATATCAAGGTCGAGACCATGGCCAAGCTCTCGCGCTTTCCGACGATCATCGGCGTCAAGGACGCGACCGGCGATCTCGAGCGCGTGAGCGCCCAGCGCGCGCAATGCGGCAAGAAATTTTGCCAGCTGTCGGGCAATGATGAACTGGCGCTGGGCCATCGCGCAATGGGCGGCGTCGGCTGCATCTCGGTGACCGCGAACGTCGCCCCGGCGCTTTGCGCGCAGTTCCAGGCGGCGCTCGCCAAGGGCGATTACAAGACCGCGCTGGCGCTCAACGACCGGCTCTATCCGCTCCATTCGGCGATGTTCTCCGATGCCTCGCCCGGCCCGGTGAAATATGCGCTGCACCGGGTGCGGCCCGATTTCCTCCCCGATCTGCGTTTGCCGATGACCCCGCCCGACAAGAAGAGCCGCAAGGCGGTCGACGCCGCTTTGGTCCATGCCGGGCTGATCTGATGGCGCGGCCCAAGCCCGAGACGTTCGACAAGAAAAAGGTCGTCGCCGAGAACCGGCGCGCGCGCTACGACTATGCCATCGATCAGGTCTACGAGGCGGGGATCGCGCTCACCGGCACCGAGGTCAAGTCGCTGCGATTCGGCGAGGGATCGATCGCGGAAAGCTATGCCGAGGTCAGCGACGAGCAGGTCTGGCTGATCAATTCGAACATCCCCGAATTCAGCCATGGCAACCGCTTCAACCACGAGCCCAAGCGCCCGCGCAAGCTGCTGCTCCACGCGCGCGAGATCGCCAAGCTGCACGGCGCGGTCGCGCGCCAGGGGATGACGCTCGTCCCGCTGTCGATCTTCTTCAACGGCCGCGGCCGTGCCAAGGTCGAACTCGCGCTCGCCAAGGGCAAGAAAGCGCCCGACAAGCGCGCGGCGACCAAGGAACGCGAATGGAAGCGCGAACAGGGGCGGCTGCTGCGCGATCGGGGATAAACGGCTCTCTCCGCCTGTCGAAAATTAACCTCGCTTCATAAGATCGCGTGCGTCGGATCACGGCATCGCGCTATGGGGCGTGCTCGAACGGGGTCGCAGCCCGATTCGGTGATTTCGAATCTGGGTAAACGTCGTTTTAATCCGTTGGGGGCTATGGCCTTTTGCGGCGGCGCTCCCACATGGGCCCTGTCGCTGGCAGCGGACAGCAAAGGGCATAGGGTTTTGGAGTTGACGGAAGGCCGTTTCACCCGCTGGGTTGGTCGCAACATGCCGACACGCGAAAGTATGGAGCAGAACCGCTTCATCCGGCCTTTTGCTGCGCGCGTGCTTCGTTCCGAGCTGTGGCGATTTACCCGGCGGTCGGTGCCGCGCGGCGTGGCTTTGGGCGTGCTGGTCGGCGTGATTCTGCCGATCGCGCAAATCTTCGGCGCGGCGCTGCTCGCGCTGCCGTTCCGCGCCAATGTTCCTGTCGCCGCGCTGACGACCTTCATCACCAATCCGTTCACCACGCCGCTGCTCTGGGTCGCCGCCTATCATGTTGGCAGCTTCATCCTGCGCGTCGATGCCTCGACCTTTGGCCAACCGGTGGCGACCGCGCTCAACCAGCCGCATGTCGAAACCTGGATGGAATGGCTGACCGGCGCCGCCTCGATCACCGCTTTTGGCCTCGTTGTGCTGGCCATCGTGATGGCGGCGATCGGCTATGTCGCCAGCGCGATCGGCTGGCGCATCTGGATCGCCGGCAAGCGTCGGCGCAGACTGGCCCGCGTGCGCCACCCCTGATCGCTCCGCGCTGGTATTTGCGCCAAACTGCAATTTGTAACGCGATGTTGTTTGCGCTAGCGTCGATCACCTGAACAGTGAGCGAGTTCGCCACGCCAGGGGGATGCGACGACCTTGACCACCACCCGTGCCCGACCCGACCTTGACTGGCCGGAATGGTTGCCTGCACTGCCCGATCCCGACAGTCCCGACGCCCGCATTACCGCGCTGATCATCATCGGCGGTCTCGCCGTCAGCGGCGCGCTGATCTGGCTTGCGCTGGGTGACTGGGTGCCGCTGGCGCTGTTCGCCGGCGGTCTGGTCGCGCTGGCTTCGCTGATCCTGCTGGTGCGTCACCAGTTTCCGCCGCGCAGCGACGTGCAGCGCACGATGCCTGACTGGTCGGTGACCTTTGCCGCGACCGACCACCCGACGATCGCGATTGCCATTACCGACGAGGCAGGGCGGATGATCTGCGCCAACCAGCGCTTCATCGACCAGTTCGGTGCCGAGATGGTGCCGCCGAAATTGTCGCTGGCCGGTCAGGGCGGCGACCTGCTTGCCGAGGCGGGACGCGCCGCCTGGCGCGATGGCGAGGGCAGGGCCGGGGGGCTCGTCGCCGCCGGCGTGCCCATCGATGCCCAGGTGCGCCGTGTCGGGCGCGGGCAGGATTATCTGCTGTGGAAGTTCGAACCGGTCGCACGGCACGATCTCGCAGTTGAGGCCGATGCGATGCTCGTCGGACGTCCGGGCCGCGCGCTGGGCGAGGGAGGCTTCATGGCCGCCGCGATCAGCCCCGAAGGTCGCATCCGCGCCGCCAACAGCGCCTTTGCCGCGCGCGCCGCCGGGGCCGAGGCCGGCAATATCGTCGGGCGCGATCTCGCAAGCTTCCTGCGCGCCGACGAGCGCAACCGCATCTATTTCGAGCGCGAAGGCCGCAAGGGCGTGCCGCTTCGGTTGTTCCACCTGCCGCTGGTCGATCCGCTGCAGGTCACTGATCCTGCCGAGCGCGAGAAGGCGCCTGCGCTGGTCGTGCTGATCGATGAGGATCCGGCTGGCATGGATAAGGGCACCGCACTGGGCTATGTCCAGACGCTGCTCGGCCTGCTGCCCGTGGGCCTCGCGATGACCGATCGCGACGGGCGCTTCCTGTTCGCCAATGATGCCTTCCTGCGCGCGGCGGGGATTACCGAGGCCGAATTGCCGCCCTATCCGGGCGACCTCGTCGTGCGCGAGGACAAGGGCGCGATAGCCGATGCGGTGCGCCGCCATGCCAGCGGCCAGGCGATGGCGGGCGATGTCGCGCTGCGCCTGCGCAACCAGCCCGACGAGCCGGTGACGCTCTCGCTCGCCAGCCTGCGCGGCATGGGCGATGCTGCGGTGCTGCTCTCGGTCAAGGATAACAGCGAGGAAAGCCGCCTCAAGCGCCAGGTCGCGCAGGCGAGCAAGATGCAGGCGATCGGCCAGCTCGCGGGCGGCGTCGCGCATGATTTCAACAATGTGCTGACCGCGATCATCGGCCATTGCGACCTGATGCTGATGCGGCACAGCCCCGGCGACAGCGATTATGACGACATCCAGCAGATTCGCAGCAATTCGAACCGCGCCGCCTCGCTGACCCGGCATCTGCTCGCCTTCTCGCGCCAGCAGACGCTGCGGCCGCAGGTGCTGCAGCTGCCCGATATCGTCTCCGACACCTCGGAGCTGTTGAAGCGGCTGATCGGCGAGAAGATCGTGCTCGAGGTGCAGCATGACCGCAATCTCGGTCCGGTCCGCGCCGATCCCGGTCAGCTTGAACAGGTGATCGTCAACCTTGCGGTCAACGGGCGCGATGCGATGCTTGCCAAACGGCCACCGGGCGGCACGCTGACCATCCGCACGCGCAAGGTGACCGCAGCCGATGTCCGCGCGATGAACAGCGATATCCTGCCGGTCGACGATTACAGCGCGATCCTGGTGGAGGATGGCGGCACCGGCATGCCGCCTGACGTGCAGGCGCGCATCTTCGAGCCGTTCTTCACCACCAAGGAGGTCGGCAAGGGTACCGGCCTGGGGCTTTCGACCGTGTACGGTATCGTCAAGCAGTCGGGCGGCTATATCTTCGTCGATTCCGAACCTGGCCAGGGCACGACCTTCTCGATCTATTTTCCGGTCTATCGCGGCGGCGCGGTCGAACAGCGCAGCCGCAAGCAGACCACCAAGGTCAATCCAGGCCAATGGGGCCATGCGCGGCTGCTGCTGGTCGAGGACGAGGACATGGTCCGCGCGGTCGCCGAACGGGCGCTGACGCGCCAGGGCTTTACCGTCGTCACCGCGAGCGATGGCGAGGACGGGCTCGAGCGGCTCGGCGATAGCGGGCCGTTCGACCTCGTCGTCAGCGATGTCGTGATGCCCAATTTGGACGGGCCCGGCATGGCGGTCGAGATGCGCAAGCGCATGCCTGGCCTGCCGATCCTATTCATGTCTGGCTATGCCGAGGAAACGCTGCGCCAGAGCATATCGATCGACCAGGTGCACTTTCTGCCCAAGCCGTTTTCGGTTGCGCAGATTGTCGATGCCGTGCACGGCGCGCTCGCCGCATCGGCGCCTCCGCCGAACCAGGCCCCAGCGAATGAAGGAAAGCTACCGACGTGACTGAGTGCAGGACCTTCCTGATCGCCGAGGACGAGGCGATGATTGCGATGCTGCTTGAAGATTTCATCGACCTCGCCGGTCACCAGATTGCGGCGATGGTTGCCAGCCTGGACGATGGCCTGGCGGCGGTCGAGGCCGGCGGATTCGATGCTGCGATCCTCGATGTCAACCTGGGGCGCGACAAGGTCTGGCCGCTCGCCGATGCACTGCGCGAGGTCGGTGTGCCCTATATCTTCGCGACCGGGGGCGGCGACACCATCCCGCCCGAACACGCATCCGCACCCACCTTGCCCAAGCCCTATACGCTGGCGTCGCTCGAGGCGGTGCTAGCGCGCATCTGACACGCGTTTTGCCCTTGCGTTCTGCGGC
This sequence comes from Blastomonas sp. 34TW, assembly GCF_059803595.1. Taxonomy (NCBI): domain Bacteria; kingdom Pseudomonadati; phylum Pseudomonadota; class Alphaproteobacteria; order Sphingomonadales; family Blastomonadaceae; genus Blastomonas; species Blastomonas sp. 34TW. The sequence goes on along the minus strand of NZ_JAPFGW010000006.1, from coordinate 174,021 downwards.
AATGTTCCCTAACTGTTCCAGAAGAACAGATTGGGTACATCACTGAGTCGTTGCGCCGGAGGTCCGGAGCAATTAGGCAGGAAAGGGCATGGCAATGGCCGGGCAGCTTAAACTCATCCAGACCGAAAAAGAGGCAAAATCCATGGACAGGCAAAAGGCGCTCGATGCAGCGCTGGCTCAGATCGACCGGGCCTTTGGCAAGGGGTCGGCGATGCGGCTGGGCTCCAAGGAGGCGATGCAGGTCGAGGCGATCTCGACCGGCTCGCTCGGCCTCGACATCGCGCTGGGCGTCGGCGGACTGCCGCGCGGTCGCGTGATTGAGATCTACGGTCCTGAAAGTTCGGGCAAAACCACGCTCGCGCTGCACGTGATCGCCGAGGCGCAGAAGAACGGCGGCACCGCCGCGTTCGTCGACGCCGAACATGCGCTCGATCCGGTCTATGCCAAGAAGCTCGGCGTCAATATCGACGAGCTGATCGTGTCACAGCCCGATACGGGCGAACAGGCGCTCGAGATTACCGATACTTTGGTGCGGTCAAACGCGATCGACGTGCTGGTGGTCGATTCGGTCGCCGCGCTGGTGCCGCGCGCGGAAATCGAGGGCGAGATGGGCGACAGCCATGTCGGCCTGCAGGCGCGCCTGATGAGCCAGTCGCTGCGCAAGCTGACCGGTTCGATCAGCCGTTCGCGCTGCATGGTGATCTTCATCAACCAGCTGCGCATGAAGATCGGCGTGATGTACGGCAATCCGGAAACCACCACCGGCGGCAATGCGCTCAAGTTTTACGCGTCGGTGCGTCTCGACATCCGCCGCACCGGTCAGATCAAGGACCGCGACGATATCGTCGGCAACACGACGCGCGTGAAGGTCGTCAAGAACAAGGTCGCCCCTCCTTTCAAGCAGGTCGAATTCGACATCATGTATGGCGAAGGCATTTCGAAGATCGGCGAGATTCTCGATCTCGGGGTCAAGGCGGGCATCGTCGAGAAGGCGGGCAGCTGGTTCAGCCACGATTCGGTGCGCATCGGCCAGGGACGCGAGAATGCCAAGAATTTCCTCAAGGAAAATCCCGAGATGATGGCCAAGATCGAAGGCCTGATCCGCGGCCAGCAGGACAAGGTGGCCGAAGAGATGATGACCGGTCCCGATGCCGAGGACGATATCGGCGACGATATGTAATCGGCCCCGGATCTTGCCCACTGGCGTTTCGCAAGGGCGGGCGGGCAATCGGTTGGAACAGATCGAAGGGGCAGGGCGGCATGCAAGCGGCTCTGTCCCTTCATTTTTGCGCATATATTGCTTCAATCTCGCTTCAACTCGCCTTATGTCGCAGCCATGACATCGACAAATGACATCCGGCGTTCGTTCCTCGACTATTTCGGGGGCAACGGCCATGACATCGTGCCTTCCGCGCCGCTGGTTCCGCACAACGACCCGACGCTGATGTTCGTCAACGCCGGCATGGTGCCGTTCAAGAACGTGTTCACCGGGCTCGAATCCCGCGCCAATGCGCGTGCCACTTCGTCGCAGAAATGCGTGCGCGCCGGTGGCAAGCACAATGATCTCGACAATGTCGGCTATACCGCGCGACATCACACGTTCTTCGAGATGCTCGGCAATTTCTCGTTCGGCGACTATTTCAAGGAAGAGGCGATCCACCACGCGTGGACGCTGGTCAACAAGACCTGGGGCCTCGCCGCCGACAGGCTGACCGTCACCGTCTATCACACAGATGACGAGGCCTTCGGGCTGTGGAAGAAGATCGCGGGTCTTCCCGACGAGCGCATCATCCGCATCGCCACCTCGGACAATTTCTGGTCGATGGGTGATACCGGCCCATGCGGTCCGTGCAGCGAAATCTTCTACGACCATGGCGACCATATTTTCGGTGGCCCGCCGGGATCGCCTGACGAGGACGGCGACCGGTTCATCGAGATCTGGAACCTGGTGTTCATGCAATATGAACAGCATGCCGATGGCAGCCGCACCAACCTGCCGCGCCCGTCGATCGATACCGGCATGGGCATCGAGCGCATCGCGGCGGTGATGCAGGGCGTGCACGACAATTACGATATCGACCTGTTCAAGGCGCTGATCGCCGCTTCGGGTCAGGCCACGGGCACCGCGACGACCGGCGGCAATCAGGCGAGCCACCGGGTTATCGCCGATCACCTGCGCGCCACCTCGTTCCTGATCGCCGATGGCGTTCTCCCCGCCAATGAAGGGCGCGGCTATGTGCTGCGCCGGATCATGCGCCGCGCGATGCGCCATGCGCATATATTGGGCGCGGCGGACCCGCTGATGCACCGGCTGGTGCCGACCCTGGTCGCCGAAATGGGCCAGGCGTTCCCCGAACTCGTCCGCGCGCAGCCGCTGATCGAGGAGACGCTCGAGCGCGAGGAAACCCGTTTCCGCCAGACGCTCGACAAGGGGCTGAGGCTGCTCGACGAGGCGACCGCCGACCTTTCCGAAGGCGCGGTGCTTTCGGGCGAGACCGCGTTCCGGCTCTACGACACCTATGGCTTCCCCTATGACCTGACCGAGGATGCGCTGCGCAGCCGCGGCCTGGGCGTCGATCGCGAAGGCTTCGACACCGCGATGGCCGCGCAAAAGGCTGCGGCGCGCGCGGCCTGGAAGGGCTCGGGCGAGGCGGCATCGGCCGAGATCTGGTACGACATCGCCGAACGCGCAGGCGGCACCGAATTCACCGGCTATACCGCGACTGAAGGCGAGGCCGAGGTCGTCGCGCTCGTCCGCGACGGTACCGAGATCGACAGCGCCTCTGCGGGCGATAGCGTCACCATCCTCGTCAATCAGACGCCTTTCTATGGCGAAAGCGGCGGCCAGATGGGCGATGCCGGCGCGATCACGTCGCTGGGCGGGCTCAAAGCTGTGGTCGACGATACCTCCAAGCCGCTCGGTCGCCTGCACGCGCATCAGGCGCGGATCGAAACTGGCAGCATCAAGGTCGGCGACACCGTGCATCTCGCGGTCGATGTCGAGCGCCGTGACGCGCTGCGCGCCAACCACAGCGCGACGCATCTGCTGCACGCGGCCTTGCGCAATCATCTCGGCGGCCATGTCACGCAAAAGGGTTCGCTGGTTGCTCCCGACCGTCTGCGCTTCGACTTCTCACACCCCAAGGCGCTGAGTGAAGCCGAAATCGCTGCGATCGAGGCCGAGGTGAACGCGGAGATCCGCGCCAACGAGGCGGTGACGACGCGGCTGATGAGCCCCGATGATGCCGTCCAAGCGGGCGCGCTCGCGCTGTTCGGCGAGAAATATGGCGAGGAAGTCCGCGTGCTCTCGATGGGCCGCGCGACCGACAAGCATTATTCGGTAGAATTGTGCGGCGGCACGCATGTCCGCGCATTGGGCGATATCGGCATCTTCCGCATCGTCAGCGAGAGCGCTGTGTCGAGCGGCGTCCGCCGGATCGAGGCGCTGACCGGCGAGGGCGCGCGGCAGTGGCTGGTGGCGCGCGACGAACGGGTCAAGGCGATCGCCGCTCTGGTCAAGACGTCGCCCGACGAGGTCGAGGCGCGCATCGCATCGCTGGTCGAGGAACGCCGCGCGCTCGAACGCGAACTCGCCGAAGCCCGCAAGGCGCTGGCGCTGGGCGGAGGCGCGGGCAAGGCTGGACCGGCGGTGGAGAGCATCGGCGGCGTCAGCTTCCAGGCGCAGGTGATCGACGGGCTCGACCCCAAGGAACTGCGAGGGCTGCTCGATCAGGCCAAGTCGGCGCTTGGATCGGGCATCGCGGTGATGGTTGCGACCAATGACGGCCGCGCGGCCTTTGCGGCTGCCGTCACCGACGATCTGACCGGTCGCTTCAGCGCGGTCGATCTGGTGCGCGCAGGCGTCGAGGCGCTGGGCGGCAAGGGCGGCGGCGGCCGTCCGGACATGGCGCAGGGCGGTGGTCCTGATGCCAGCAAGGCGGAAGCGGCTGTGGCAGCAGCGCGCGCTCTGATCGAGAACGCAGCCGCGCCTGCTTGATTGAGAGATCCCCTGCGAAGGCGGGGGGCATTCATGGGATTCCAGCAAACGGGTCCCCTGCGAAGGCAGGGGCCCATCACCTTCACTTGCCTTCCGCGCGGATGGTCATTGGTTTTGGTGGACGATCCGCTGCACGCCGGGCCGGTGATGATAGCCTGACAGCTCTGGAGATGGGCCCCTGCCTTCGCAGGGGACCGGCACAGGGGCTGGCCACTGGAACGCCAGGCATAAAAAAGGGCTGCGAAACCATATGGTTTGCAGCCCTTTTTGATAGCGTCCCTCATGCGAGGGGCGGTTCTCAGCCCTTCTTGAGCGAGATGCCGCCAAAGCGCTTGTTGAAACGGGCGACCTGGCCACCCGAGTCCATCAGGCGCTGGTTGCCACCGGTCCAGGCCGGGTGCGAAGTCGGGTCGATATCCAGCTGCAGCGTGTCGCCTTCCTTGCCCCAGGTCGAGCGGGTCTGGTACACGGTGCCGTCGGTCATCTTCACATTGATCATGTGGTAATCGGGATGGATATCGTTCTTCATCGTCGTTGTCCTTGAATATGGCTGGTTCCGACCAGCCCGCAGGATGAATGGGAAGCGGCGCGCATAACGCTGCGCGCCGCCAAAAGCAAGGGATTTACAATCGCCGCCGGATCAGGCGGGCGGGTCGGCAATCATCGCGGTAAAGCCGACCTCGCAGGCCAGCTTGCCGTTCATTTCCGCGCGTGCCTTGAACTTGCACACCTTGGCGCGCTTCTGCTCGAACTCGGCATGCAGGTCGAGCAGCACGCCGGGTTCGACCGGAACGCGGAACTTGGCGCCATCGATCGCCATGAAATAGACGAGCTTGCCCGAGCCTGCCAGGCCGAGCGATTCGACCGCCAATATACCCGCCGCCTGCGCCAGCGCCTCGACGATAAGGACGCCGGGCATGATCGGGCGGGCAGGGAAGTGGCCCTGAAAGAACGGCTCGTTCATGCTGACCGCCTTGATCGCATGGATCGACTGGTCGATGTCCAGCCGCGCCACGCGGTCAACGAGCAGCATGGGGTAGCGGTGCGGAAGCGCCGCCATCACCTTGGCAATGTCGTAGTTCAGCTCGCCCTCGGTCATGACCAGAGCTTACCGGCCTTCAGGCTGCTGTGCGGCCGGGGCTGCCTGCTGCTGACCCTGAGCGGCCTGCTGCGCAGCCTGCTGCTCGCGCTGCTGACGCGGCAGCCAGCCCTGCGGCGGAACCAGCTGAGCGGTCGGGATCAGCGCGTTCAGCTCTGCGGTGATGTCCTTGGTGATGTCATAGCCATCGGCGCGGGCGAGCGTGGCGCCGGCTTCGAGCACGATGCTGACCTTGCGCTTGGTCATCGCCTGACGGACCGCCTGGTCGAACTTGTCGCTGATCTGTTCGAGCACATAGGCTTCCGACAGCGCGACCGGCTGCAGGATTTCCTGCACTTCCTGCGAACCCTGCTCGCGCAGCTGCTGGATCTGGCCCAGCTGCTGCTGCAGCGCGGCCTGGTTCTGCTGCGCGTTGGGGGCCTGGACATCGGTGTTGAACTTGTTCACCAACGGTTCGAGCTGCTGGCGGATCTGGTTCGACTTGGCCTGGGCGGCGTCATACTGCGCCTTGTAGGTCGTCGGACGCGCGGTGTTGGCATTGACGAAGGCCGAGGATTCGACCACGGCGCGGCGCTGATCGGCCACGGCGATGCCAGCCACGGTCTGTGCCGCAACGGGAGCGATCGCGCCCGAAGCCAGGGTGCCGGCAGCCATCAGGGCTGCGGCGGTGCATTTCAGAAGAAGTTTCATCAGAACTGGGTCCCTACGTTGAATGTGAATAGACGGGTGTCGTCGCCAGGCTCCTTGAGCAGGGCGCGGGCAATATCGATGCGGAACGGGCCGAAGGGCGAGTTCCAGTTGACGCCAAAGCCGACGGTGACGCGCGGCTTGGGCGAATCGCCGAAGAACTGTTCGGTAAAGGCAAGGCTCGGCGTGTTGGGCTGACCGGCGGCATTGGTCGCATTGGTCACGGTGTTGATCACCTGATTGCCCTGCTGATCGGTTCCGATCTCCAGATATTGCAGATTGCCGTTTGCGTCGCGGTTCTGCGGAGTCTGCAGCAGCGGCCGCACCACGCCGAAGACGGCACCGGCATCGACGAAGACCGACGGACGCAGGCCAAGCTCGCGAGCGCCGCTGCCCAGCGGGATGTCGAGCTCGGCACGGGCGAGATAGTAATAACGACCGCCAAGCGCGTCATCGACGCGGTTGCGGCGACCGGTGACGGGCGTGTTGACGATCGCGCCGTTGACGATCTCGGGCGTGAAGCCGGTGCGGATCACGCGCGGGCCGACGCCGCGGATATCGAAACCGCGGATCTGCGGCTGGCCCAGGAAGAAGCGGTCGGTCAGGCGAATATCGTCAATCCCCTGAGCCGGCGTACCGCGGTCCTCGAAGGCGATGATATGGCCACCTTCTGCCGCGATGGTGAAGATGAACCCGCTGCGGCCGATGCGCCAGTGCTTGGACGCGTTGAGGCGCGTGCGCAGATAACTCACCGCACCGCCAAGGCCGGCAAAGTCCTGCGACAGCGTCACGTTCTGGCCGCGCGTGGGACGGATGCGGTTGTCGCGATTGTCATAGATCAGCGAATAGCCGATCAGCGAGGTCGTGCGCTGTCCCAGGTTGTCGCACAGGAAGAAGCCTGCGCGGACCGGGTCGCATTCCAGCGTGCCGTTTCCGTCAAGGTCGGAGAAGAACTGGGTACGGTCGAGCGTGACGTCGTCGACCGTCAGCGAGTAGCGCAGCAGCGCCGAGACATATTCGGTCAGCGGCACGCCAAGGCGGAACGATGCACCGGTGGTCAGCTGTTCGAACGTGGTGTTGCGCGAATTGCCGACGAAGTTGAAGCTGTTGAGATCGCGGCGGAAGATATCCGCACCGAACGAGATGTTCTTGTCGAACACATAGGGTTCGGTGAAGCTCAGGTTGATGCCTTGCGAGAACTGCGAGTAGTTGATGCTCAGGCCGACGGTCTGGCCCTTGCCGCGGAAGTTGCGCTGGCGGATCGAGGCCTGGAGGATGAAATTCTCAATCGACGAGAAACCGGCGGAGAGCTGAAGCTCGCCGGTCGCCTTTTCCTCGACATTGGCTTCGAGGATGATGCGATCGGGCGCGCTGCCCTGCTTCTGCTCGATCTCGAATTTTTCCTGGAAATAGCCGAGCGAGTTGATGCGGTTTTCCGAGCGCTTGACCAGGAAGCTGTTGAACGCGTCGCCCTCGTTCAGGCGGAACTCGCGCCGGACGATCTTGTCCTGGGTCAGCGTGTTGCCGTTGATGTCGATCCGCTCGACATAGACGCGCGCCGATTCCGCCAGCTCGAACGTGATGTCCATGGTGAGCGTTTCGCGGTTGCGGTTGAAATTGGGCCGCACGTCCGCAAACGCATAACCGAACAGGCCTGCGGTTTCGCTGAGCTGCTCGACAGTGTCCTCGACCAGCTTGGCATTATACCAGTCGCCGGTCTTCATCGGCAGCTGGGCCTTGAGGCCATCTTCGGAAAAGTCGCGAATCTGGCTGTCGACGCCGACATCGCCGAACTTGTAGCGATCGCCTTCCTCGACGACATAGGTGATGATGAAGTCGCGCTTGTCGGGGGTCAGCTCGGCCACGGCAGAAATGACGCGGAAATCGGCATAGCCCTGGGTCAGATAGAACTGGCGCAGCTTCTGCTGGTCATAGGCCAGCTTGTCGGGATCGTAGGAATCGCCCGAGCTGAAAAAGCGGTAGAAGCGCGACTGCTTGGTCGCCATCTCGCCGCGCAGTTCGCCGTCGGAGAATTTCTCGTTGCCCAGAATGTTGATCTGGCGAACCTTGGAGCGCGGACCTTCGTTGATCTCGAAGACCACGTCGACGCGGTTCTGGTCCTGCTGCACCATCTTCGGCTCGACTGTGGCGGCAAAGCGGCCCTGGCGCTTGTAGAGTTCGATGATGCGCGCGACGTCGGCGCGCACCTTGGTGCGGGTGAAGATCTGGCGCGGCGCAAGGCGGATTTCGGGAAGGATCTTGTCTTCCTTGATGCGCTTGTTGCCTTCCAGGATCACGCGGTTGATGACCGGGTTTTCCTTGACGTCTATGACCACCGCGCCGTCATTGTTGCGGATAGCGACATCGGCGAACAATTCGGTTTCGAACAGGTCGCGCAGTGCCTGGTCGGCCGCGACCTGGGTGTAGACATCCCCGACGCGCAGCTGGATGTACGAACGCACGGTATCGGCCTCGATGCGCTGCGATCCGTTCACGGTGATCGAGCGGATTTGCTGGCCTGCAGGCGGCACCACGGCAGCGGGAGCCGACGCCTGTGGCGGTGCGGGAGGGGCTGCCGGCCCTGCAGCCTGGGCGAAGGCGGCGCTTGCAGTTCCCGCCAGAACGGTGGAACTCAGCAACAGGCCGAGGGCACGCGCGCCGATGGCGATTTTCTGTTCAGATTTCACGAAAAAAAGACCCACCCTAAGCCAAAAAACACCGGACGGTCCCTGCATTGCCGTCCGATAACCCGCCCCGGTGCGCAATCCCCTGCATCATCCGCTGCAATCAATCAACCCGTCTTTCAGCCGAGCAGGCCGAACGATGCCAGATCGTTGACGGTCACGAACACCATCAGGGCCAGCACGGCTGCCAGGCCCGAACGGAAAGCCCATTCCATGACCTTGGGGTTGACCGGTTTGCGCCGGATTCCCTCGATCGCATAGAATAGCAGATGACCGCCATCGAGCATGGGAATTGGCAGCAGGTTGATGAACCCCAAATTAATTGAGATCAGCGCGATGAAGAAGATGAAATCGTCGAGCCCCGCCGAGAGCTGCTCGCCCGAAACCTGCGCGATTTTCAGCGGTCCGCCGAGTTCCGAAACCGAGCGGCGGCCGGTGATGACCTGGCCCAAGGTGGCGACCATGAGCCGCACGATATCGCCGGTTCGCTCGACGGCGACGATCGGAGCCTCGACCAGCGAGACGGGGCGCATGACGGGCTTGGCCGACATGATGCCGAGGCGGCCAATGCGATATTCGTTTCCGAACCGGTCCTTCTGAATCTCGGTTCCGATCTTGAAATCGAATTCGCGGACCTGCCCGGCGCGCTCGGCGCGCAGGGTGATGCGTTCATCGGGCCGGTGCGCAATGCGGCGACCCAGTTCGTCGAACCACTCGATCCGTTCGCCATCGACCGACACGATGCGGTCGCCGGGCAGTAGACCAGCTTCTGCCGCCGCTGAACCGGGTAGCACGCCCGCGACCACCGGCGGCGTTACGCTCTTGCCGTAAGCGAAGGCGAAACCGGCAAGGATCAGGATGGCGAAGAGGAAGTTGATCGCGGGGCCTGCAAACACGATCAGCGCGCGCTGCCACAGGGTCTTGGACTGGAAGGTGCGGTTGCGCTCTTCGGCGGGAAGCGCGACCCAATTGGGGTCGGCGCGGCTGGATGGGTCCATATCGCCTGCGAATTGGACATAGCCGCCGAGCGGCAGCATGCCCAGCTTCCAGCGGGTGCCTCGCTTGTCGGTCCAACCGGCGATCTCGCGACCGAAGCCGATCGAGAAGGATTCCGCCTTCACTCCGAACCAGCGTCCGACCAGATAATGGCCCATCTCGTGGACGAAGACCAAAGGTCCGAGCACGAGCAGAAAGGCGAAGACGGTCAGCAACAAGCCGGGATTTTCGTTCAAGGGTCAGTTCCTGGTTCGCACCGCGGCGGCAGCATGCTCGCGCGCTTCTCGATCTATCGCCAGCACATCCTGCAGGCTTTGCGGGTCTTGCGGGCTATAGCCTGCCAGAACCTCCGACACAATTGCGGCAATATCGAGGAATCCGATCTCTTCCTTCAGAAACGCGGCCACCGCGATTTCGTTTGCCGCATTGAGGATGGCGGGGGCGCCGCCGCCGGCGGCAATCGCCTGGCGGCAGATGCCGGGGCCGGGAAAGCGTTCGTCGTCCAGCGGTTCGAAGGTCAGCTGGCCGATGGTCGCAAGGTCCAGCGGCGCGCAATCGGTGGCGATCCGGTCGGGCCAGGCGAGCGCCGAGGCGATCGGGATGCGCATGTCGGGTGCGCCCAATTGTGCCAGCGTCGAACGGTCGCGATATTCGACCATCGAATGGATGACCGATTGCGGGTGGACGAGGATGCGTATGGCATCGAGCCCGACCGGGAAGAGGTGATAGGCCTCGATCAGTTCGAGCCCCTTGTTGAACATGGTAGCGCTGTCGACCGAGATTTTTGCGCCCATCGACCAATTGGGGTGCGCGACCGCCTGGGCCGGGCCCGCGGCGCGCATCTGGTCGAGCGTCCAGCTGCGGAACGGGCCGCCGCTCGCGGTCAGCGTGATGCTTTGTACCTGATCATAGGAGGCGCCCGCAAGGCACTGGAAGATCGCGTTATGTTCGGAATCGACCGGGAGCAGGGTCGCGCCCGAGCTGCGCGCCGCCTCAATCATCAGCGCGCCCGACGAGACCAAAGCCTCCTTGTTGGCGAGCGCGACGCTGCGTCCGCGCAGCAGGCTGCGCATGATCGGCGCGAGGCCGGCACAGCCGACGATCGCGGCCATGGTCCAGTCGGCATCGAGATCGGCCGCGTCGAGCAAAGCCTGAGGGCCCGACCAGGCCTGGGTGGCGCTGCCCTGAAGCGCATCGGCCAGCGCGTGATGCTGCGCCGGATCGCCGATCACCGCGACCTCGGCGCAGAATTCGCGCGCGAGCTTCGCGAGGCCCTCCGCATCGCTGTTCGCGGTCAGCGCGACGATGCGATAGGCCGAAGGGTTGAGGCGGATGAGATCGAGCGTCGAGGTGCCCACCGATCCGGTTGCGCCGAAGATGCTGATCGAGCGCGGCTCAGCGGACGGCGGCGGCACGATCAGGCCGGGAGAGAGCGTTTCGGGGCGCGACATGGAATGCTTATCCTAGCGCCCAAAATGCGTTGGCTGCAACCAGCGTTGCAACGATCGGTGCGACCGGGACCAGACCATCCACGCGGTCGAGAATGCCGCCATGGCCGGGGATGAGCGTGCCCGAGTCCTTCACACCCGCCTGGCGCTTCATCCAGCTCTCCAGAAAATCGCCGATCTGCGCGACCACCGCGAGCGGTGCGCTGGCCAGCACGAGGATATAGGGCAGGTCGAAATGCTCGCGCAGCAGCATCGCGAACAGCAGGGCGGCCGTCATGCCGCCGGCCAGGCCCGCCCACGTCTTGCTGGGACTGATCGACGGGGCGATCTTGGGTCCGCCGATGCCGCGCCCGGCGAAATACGCGCCGATATCGGTCGCCCAGACGGTCGCCATCGTCCAGAAGGCGAGCAGCAGGCCATTGTCCTGCTGACGCAGATAGAGCAGCGCCATGACCGGCAGCGCGCAATAGAGCACGCCCCAGGCGAGCCGGAAGCCGCGATCGATCGTCGCGATGAAGAAAGCGCCGCCGATGATGAAACCGAGTGAGAGAAAGCCTGGGCCATCGGCAAAGGGTGAAAGCATCGACAAGGGCGCCATCAGCGCCAGCATCGACAGACGCCGGCGCTCCATCCGCCCGACCAGCCCGGCCCATTCGTGCTGCATCGCCAGCGCACCTGCCATCAGCAGAAGCCAGAGGGCAATGCCGCCCAGCCACAGCGCGGTCCCGGCGATCGCCACCAGCACTACGCCCGAAACCGTGCGGATCGCGAGATCCTGGCCGAACAGGGACCGCTTCACCGGTTCAGCGGCCACCAAAGCGCCTTTCGCGGGTGGCATAGGACTGGAATGCCTCGGCGAGCGAATTCCCGTCGAAATCGGGCCAGAGCGTGTCGGTGAAATAGAGCTCGGCATAGGCCGCCTGCCAGAGCAGGAAGTTGCTCAGCCGCTGCTCGCCCGAGGTGCGGATCAGCAGGTCGAGCGGGGGCAGGTCGCTGGTATCGAGCATCGCATCGATATGCGCCGCCTCGATCGCGTCTGCGTTGACCTCACCGCGCGCAGCCGCAGCGGCAAGCGCACGCGCGGCACGCACGAGCTCGTCCTGCGCACCATAATTGAGCGCGATGACGAGCGTCGTGCCGCTGTTATGCGCGGTGCGCTGCACGACATCGTCGATCATTTCGACCAGATCGGGCGCGAGCACGCGATAATTGCCGATGATCTTGAGCCGCACGTTGTTGGCGATGAACTCGTCGACATCGGCGCGGATGAAATGCCTGAGCAGCCCCATCAGGTCCGAAACCTCGTCCTCCGGACGCTTCCAGTTTTCCGACGAGAAGGCGTAGAGCGTCAGCGCCTCGAGCCCCATGTCGCGGGCCGCGCGCACGGTTGTGCGTACGGCCTCGACGCCCTGTTTGTGGCCGACAAAGCGGGGCAGGTTGCGCCGCGCGGCCCATCGGCCGTTGCCGTCCATGATGATGGCGGCGTGGCGCAACCCGCAGGCAGGCGCCAGCCCCGCATGTGCAGGCGCTGCGGAATGCGCCTCTGCCTTGGACAGCTTGGGGCCGGGCCGAAAGATCACTGGCCCAGAATTTCTTTTTCTTTCTGCGTCGCGGCGGCATCGGCCTGGGCGATCATGTCGTCGGTCAGCTTCTGCACCTCGGTCTCGAAGCGCTTGCGCTCGTCCTCGCTGATCACGCCCTTCTTCTCGTCGGTCTTGAGCGAATCCATGCCGTCGCGGCGGACGTTGCGGATCGCGACGCGCGCCTTTTCGGCATATTGGCCGGCGAGCTTGGCGAGCTCCTTGCGGCGTTCTTCGGTGAGGTCGGGGATCGGCAGGCGCAGCGTCTGGCCATCGACGATCGGATTGAGGCCGAGGCCTGCCGAACGGATCGCCTTGTCCGCCGGGCCGACATTCGACTTGTCCCAGACCTGCACCGACAGCATGCGCGGCTCGGGCGCGGAGACGGTGGCGATCTGGGTCAACGGCATGTGCGCGCCATAGACTTCGACCGTCACCGGATCGAGCAGCGTGGTGTTGGCGCGTCCGGTGCGCAGGCCCGAAAGGTCGCCCTTCAGCGATTCGACCGCGCCGTTCATCCGGCGCTCGAGATCCTTCTTGTCAAACTGTGCCACTGGTTCAGTCCTTCTGATGTACGGTTGTCGCGGTGCCTTCGCCGCTCAGAACGCGGGCGAGATTGCCCTGTTCGCGGATCGAGAACACCACGATGGGAATGGAATTGTCGCGGCAGAGCGCCACGGCGCTGGCGTCCATGACCTTGAGATTGTCCTGCAACACCCGGTCATAACTCAATGTTTCGTAACGCACGGCGGTGGGATCAAGCTTGGGATCGGCATTGTACACGCCGTCGACGCTGGTTCCTTTCAGTAGCGCATCGCATTTCATTTCGGCCGCGCGCAGTGCCGCGCCGGAATCGGTGGTGAAATAGGGCGCGCCGACGCCCGCGGCGAAGATGACCACGCGGCCCTTTTCGAGATGGCGCTGGGCGCGGCGGCGGATCACCGGCTCACACACCTTGTCCATCTCGATCGCGGATTGCACGCGGGTGGGGACGCCCATCTGCTCGAGCGCGCTCTGCATAGCGAGCGCGTTCATCACCGTGGCGAGCATGCCCATATAATCGGCCTGCGCACGGTCCATGCCCTTGGCAGCGCCTGCCATGCCGCGGAAGATGTTGCCGCCGCCGATGACCAGGCAGATTTCGAGCCCGGTATCCTTGGCCGCCTTCACCTCTGCGGCCATGCGTGCGACGGTGGCGGGATCGATGCCATACTGGCCGTCGCCCATCAGGGCTTCCCCCGACAGCTTCAGGAGGATGCGGCGGTAGGATGCGATGGTCATGAATGTTCCGGTATCTGGAATGAAATGCGGCGCTTCTGGCCGAGTGGCGCGCACCATAGTCAGTGCATCCGGCACTGCCAAGCACGTTCCTGCACAGTTTGACGTCACGCGATCGATCGGGCGTCGCGGACGCAAAAACAGCGGGCAGCCCCAGGGGCCACCCGCCGTCTTTTTGCTGAAAGGCTAAAGGCTTAGAGGCCTGCAGCCGCCGCGACTTCCGCCGCGAAATCAGTTTCTTCCTTTTCGATGCCTTCGCCGAGCTGGAAGCGGACATAGTCCTTGAGCACGATCTTGCCGCCCGCGTCCTTGGCAGCCTTGGCCACCACGTCGGCGATCGGGGTCTTGTTGTCGATCACGAACAGCTGGCTGAGCAGCGCGTTTTCCTTGGCGAACTTGGCGATCGCGCCATCGACCATCTTGGCCTGCACTTCGGCGGGCTTGCCGCTTTCCGCCGCCTTTTCCTCGGCGATCTTGCGTTCGCGTGCGATCAGTTCGGCATCGAGGCCGTCGGCGTTCAGCGCCAGCGGGAAGGCGGCGGCAATGTGCATGCCGATCTGCTTGCCCAGCGGCTCGAGCACGTCGGCAGCGACATCGCCTTCGAGCGCGACGAGCACGCCGATCTTGCCAAGGTTCGGCGCGACGGCATTGTGCATGTACGACACGACAACGCCCTGATCGACCGAGACGGTCTTGATGCGGCGGATCGACTGGTTTTCGCCGATCGTGGCGATCGAGCTGGTCAGCTTGTCGCCGACGCTGCCGCCATCGGGATATTCAGCCGACTTGAGCGCCTCGACATCGTCCCCGGTGGTCAGGGCGACCGAGGTCACCTTGCGGACGAAATCCTGGAACTGGTCGTTCTTGGCGACGAAGTCGGTCTCGCTGTTCACTTCGACGGCGACGCCCTTGAGACCCGAAACTTCGATGCCGACCAGACCTTCGGCGGCGGTGCGGCTCGACTTCTTCTGCGCGGTGGCCAGGCCCTTGGCGCGCAGCGCGTCGACGGCGGCCTCGATATCGCCATTCGCTTCGGTCAGCGCCTTCTTGGCGTCCATCATGCCAGCGCCGGTGCGCTCGCGCAGTTCCTTGACAGTAGCAGCGGTTACAACAGCCATGTTCGTGTTCCTTGTTTTGAATATGGACGCAGGGGCCACGGGTGCGGGCCAATGCCCGGCCCGTAGCCCCTGCATGTGTCAGTTTTGTGCAAGCAGGGCAGGGCTGGACCCCGCCCGGCTCGATCAGCCAATCCGATTAGGCAGCGTCGCCGGCATCTGCAGCGGCGTCTTCCAGCGCGGCTTCTGCCGGCGGTTCGGCCATTTCGCCGACGTCCGCGCCCGACGCGACGGCAGCACCGGTGCGGCCCTTGGTGGCCGCAGCGGCGACGGCGTCGCAATAGAGGCGCACGGCGCGCGCGGCGTCGTCATTGGCGGGAACCGGGAAGGCGATGCCCTGCGGATCGACGTTCGAATCGAGGATCGCGATCACCGGGATGCCGAGAACATTGGCTTCCTTGATGGCCAGGTCTTCCTTGTTCGCGTCGATCACGAACATCACGTCGGGAATACCGCCCATGTCGCGGATGCCGCCGAGCGACAGTTCCAGCTTGTCGCGCTCGCGGGTGAGCTGCAGCACTTCCTTCTTGGTAAAGCCCGAGGTGTCGCCAGCGAGCTGCTCTTCGAGCATCTTGAGGCGCTTGATCGAGCCCGAGATGGTCTTCCAGTTGGTTAGCATACCGCCCAGCCAGCGGTGGTTGACGAAATGCTGGCCGCTGGCGCGGGCCGCTTCGGCGATCGGGGCCTGGGCCTGGCGCTTGGTGCCGACGAACAGCACCTTGCCGCCCGCCTGAACGGTGGCCGAGACGAATTCGAGCGCGCGTGCGAACAGCGGCACGGTCTGCGACAGGTCGAGGATGTGGATGCCATTGCGTGCGCCGAAGATATACGGCTTCATGCGCGGGTTCCAGCGGTGGGTCTGGTGGCCGAAATGCGCGCCGGCTTCGATCAATTGCTGCATGGTGACGACAGGTGCCGCCATAGGGATTTCCTTTCCGGTTGTGCCTCTGGAAGACGGGAACCTTGTGGGCCTGACCCTCAAAGGGTGGCCGGGGCACCGGTATGTGTGTCTTCCATGTGGATTGCATGCGGCACAGCGCCACGTGCGAGCGGCCCCTTAGGCGAACTGGCGCACGAAATCCAGCCTCAAATTGTGCGACGAACCGAATTTTCCGGTTGACGGGTCGAAACAGAAGTGGAACAAAACACATACAAAGAGGGTCAATGGCTCCGGATCGTCACGATATGGAACCAATGCCTGTCCACTGAGTTATCCACAATGTTCCACCGGGCTCCAATCCGGCGGACGCAAGTCAGGATGTAGCGTTATGTTTGCTGTAGCCATTGCCCTGTTCTTCGCCGCCGCCGCAATCGGGGCCGTGCTGGTCATTGCCCAGTCGTTCGCAGGATCGGCAGAGCGCTTCGATGCGCTGTTCGCCGCCTATCGCGCTGCAGGACAGGGGCGGGTTGCTCAGGGCCAGATGCGTGCTGTCGCGACCTATGTTCCGAACCGCGCGCCCGATTACAGCCCGCGCAACGTGATCGCGATGCCGGTTCGCGGCAGCGTCCGCGTCAGCCAGCCGGATTGGCGCGCTGCCGCTTGACCCTGGCGTAGGATACGATGCCGAACGGGATCAGCGCCAGATAGATCAGGCAGATTGCCGTCAACGTGATGAACGGCACGGTGAGCAGCGACGCTGCCGTAATTGCAAACACCGCCAGCGCTTCGAGGCGAATGTTCTTGCGCACGTTGAGCGACGACCAGCTGAAGGTCGCGACATTCGATATCATCAGAAATGCGATCAGCAGAACCCATGGGCCGATGACACTATAGTGTCGGAACAAGTCCTCACCGGTCTCGATCCACAAATAGAGTGGCAGCATGGCGAGGCCGGCGCCGGCCGGGGCCGGAATGCCGGTGAGATAGCCCGCGGACTTGTGCGGCTGATCCTCCAGATCGATCTGCGCGTTGAACCGCGCCAGCCGCAGCGCGCAGCATACCGCTAGCGTAAGCGCGATGAGCCAGCCGAAGCGCGGAAGCTCGTTCAATGACCACAGAAACAGGACAAGGGCAGGCGACACACCGAACGCGATCGAATCCGCCAGCGAGTCCAGTTCGGCCCCGAACCGGCTTTGCGCCTTGAGCATTCGCGCGACGCGTCCGTCGATCCCGTCGAGCACGCCCGCCAGCACGATCGCGCCCGCTGCCAGCGGCCATTGGTCCTGCAAGGCGAAGCGGATGCCGGTAAGCCCGCAGCACAAGGCGCTGGCGGTGATAGCGTTGGGAACCATCGCGCGCAGCGTCAGTCCTTCGCGCAGGCGAAACCGGCGTCCCGCCAGATAACGGATCGGGCCACGGCGTCCGCGACGCTCCAACGGATCGCGCTCGCTCATGCCGTCATGCTCCTTGAAGGACCGGATGCCGGGGCAGCGGAGTGTTGCATCAATGCGCGATCCCTTCGCGCACCGGTGCGTCACCGACAATGCCGAGCACGGTTTCACCCGCGACAATCCGCTGGCCCTTGACAACATTGGGCGCGGTGCCGCGCGGCAGATAGACATCGACCCGGCTGCCGAAGCGGATCAGCCCGACGCGCTGGCCGACGGCGACGAAATCGCCTTCCTTGACGAACGGTACGATACGGCGGGCGACCAGGCCTGCAATCTGGGTGAACCCGATGCGCAGACCGTCCGACCGCTCGACCATGATGTGCTGGCGCTCGTTCTCGTCGCTCGCCTTGTCGAGATCGGCATTGAGGAACTTGCCCGAGATATAGACGATGCGCCGGATGGTACCGCCGATCGGCGCGCGGTTGATGTGCACATCGAACACGCTCATGAAAATCGATACGCGCCACAGCGGATCGGGCCCCAGGCCGTCATGGTCGGCCAGCTCGATCGGCGGCGCGACCTCCTGGATCAGCGTCACCAGACCATCGGCCGGCGCGACGACAAAGCGCTCGTCGAGCGGCGTGACCCGGGCAGGATCGCGGAAAAAGGCAAGGATCCACAAGGTGAGCCCGCCCATCGGCCAGGCCAGCGTTTCCCAGGCCATCAGCGCGAAGATAAGCGTGATGCCTGCTGCGATAACGGCGAATTTGCGACCTTCGGGATGGACCGGGGGCAGGCTCCAGCTCGCCAGGCCCTTGCCCCGGTTATCCAGTAATTCTTGCGACATGCCCGCCCTCTTAGGGACACTGGCCGGGTGTGACAACGGCCAATGGCCCCGCAATGCGGTGAATGCTGCGCTGCGGCATAAACTTGCTAGTGATTTGCAATACTGAAAGTGCGGCGATTGCGCTGATCCGCAAGGTTGAAACCTCGCCCGACTTTGCTAAGAGCGTCCCAGATTTCCTGATTCCTCCCTAGCAAGAAGGCGCAAAATCCGCATGGCAAAGATCAAGGTGGCCAAGCCCGTCGTCGAAATCGACGGCGATGAAATGACCCGCATCATCTGGGAGTGGATCCGCGAACGCCTGATCCTGCCCTATCTGGACATCGACCTGAAATATTACGATCTGTCGATCCAGAAGCGCGACGAAACCAACGACAAGATCACCGTCGACGCCTCGAACGCGATCCGCGAGCATGGCGTCGGCGTCAAGTGCGCCACCATCACGCCCGACGAGGCACGCGTCGAGGAGTTCAACCTAAAGAAGATGTGGAAGTCGCCCAACGGCACCATCCGCAACATTCTGGGCGGGGTCGTGTTCCGCGAGCCGATCGTGATCTCGAACATTCCGCGGCTGGTGCCCGGCTGGACCGACCCGATCGTCGTCGGCCGTCATGCGTTCGGCGACCAGTACAAGGCCACCGATTTCCGCGTTCCCGGTCCCGGCAAGCTGCGTCTGGTGTTCGAGGGCGAGGACGGAACCACGATCGACGAGGAAGTGTTCCAGTTCCCCTCGTCGGGCGTTGCTATGGCGATGTACAATCTCGATGACTCGATCGCCGATTTCGCACGCGCATCGATGAACTATGGCCTCGATCGCGGCTGGCCGACGTACCTCTCGACCAAGAACACGATCATGAAGGCCTATGACGGCCGCTTCAAGGACATCTTCGAGGAGATTTACGAGAAGGAATTCAAGACCAAGTTCGAGGCCGCCGGCATCACCTATCAGCACCGCCTGATCGACGACATGGTCGCGTCCGCGCTGAAATGGTCGGGCAAGTTCGTCTGGGCGTGCAAGAACTATGACGGTGACGTGCAGTCGGACACCGTCGCGCAGGGCTTCGGTTCGCTGGGTCTCATGACCTCGGTGCTGATGACCCCCGATGGCAAGACCGTCGAGGCCGAAGCCGCGCACGGTACCGTCACGCGGCACTATCGCATGCACGAACAGGGCAAGGCGACCTCGACCAACCCGATCGCGTCGATCTTCGCCTGGACCCGCGGCCTCATCTATCGCGGCCGCTTCGACGAGACGCCGGAAGTGGTGCGCTTTGCCGAGACGCTGGAACGCGTCTGTATTGAAACCGTTGAGCAGGGATCGATGACCAAGGACCTCGCCATCCTGATCGGCCCCGACCAGGCCTGGATGACCACCGAGCAGTTCTTCGAGGCGATCCGGGTCAATCTGGAAAAGGAAATGGGCAGCTGGGCATGAGGGGTTGATGGCGCAGCGCAGCAGCAAGGCACGGCTGGAAGTCAGGCAGGCACGCAGGGGCGATATTCCCGGAATATCGGCTCTGGTCGAGCGGGCCTATCCCAGCCTGCCGCCGTACAAGTTCGGCGAGCTGCGCGGCCAGATCAACAATTTCCCTGAGGGCCAGTTCGTTGCCATTCTTGACGGCGAGATTGTCGGCTATTGCGCCTCGTCGCGCGTGACCGAGGCGATGGCCTTTGGTCCGCACGATTGGGAAGAGATCAGCGGCAACGGCTTCGGCACCCGCCATGTGCCCACCGGCGAATGGCTGTACGGCTATGAAATGTGCGTCGACCCTGCCCAGCGCGGGGTACGTATCGGCAAACGGCTTTATGAGGCGCGCCGGGCGCTGGCCGAGCAACTCGAACTCAACGGCATCGTCTTTGCCGGGCGCATCCCGGGCTACGACCGGGCCAAGCGCACCAAGCAGGCCGAGAGTCCCGAGGATTATCTCGCCAAGGTGATCGACGGCAAGCTGCGCGATCCGGTCATCGGTTTCCAGATCGCAAACGGCTTTACCCCCGTCGGCATATTGAAGCGCTATCTGCCCGAGGACCGCCAGTCGCGCGGTCATGCGGCGCATATGGTGTGGCGCAACCCTTATGTGAACGCGGACGAGCCGCCCAAGCACCGCGTCCCGCGCGGGGTTGAAAGCGTGCGCCTCGCGACCGTGCAGTTTCAGGCGCGGGCAGTGGCGAATTTCGAGGAATTCGTCCGCAACGTCGAATATTTTGTCGATGTGGCAGCGGATTACCGGGCGGACTTCGTACTGTTTCCCGAGATGTTCACCATGTCGCTGCTCTCCTTCGCCAAGAAGAAGATGGGGCCGCAGGAAGCGATCGAGGCGCTGAGCGAGTTCACCCCGCGCATCCGCGACGAGCTCACGCGCATGGCGATGGAGTATAATATCAACATCATCGGTGGATCGCACCCGACCCGCGCCGACGACGGCGATATCCAGAATATCGCGCTCGTCGCCTTGCGCGATGGATCGATCCACGCGCAGGAAAAGATTCACCCCACACCGAACGAGCGGTACTGGTGGAAGATCAAGGGCGGCGATAGCATCGACGCGATCCAGACCGATTGCGGACCGATCGGCGTGCTGATCTGCTATGACAGCGAGTTTCCCGAACTGGCGCGGCGTCTGGCGGATGAGGGCGCGCGGATCATCTTCGTTCCTTTCTGCACCGACAGCCGCGAGGCCTATATGCGCGTGCGCTATTGCTGCCAGGCGCGCGCGATCGAGAACCAGTGCTATGTCGTGATGTCGGGCAATGTCGGCAATCTGCCCGATGTCGAGAACATGGACATCCAGTATGCGCAGAGCTGCATCCTCACGCCGTGCGACCTGCCGTTTGCGCGCGATGGTATCGCGGCGGAAGCGAGCGAGAATGTCGAGACACTGACGATCAGCGACGTCAATCTCGACGACCTCAGCTGGGCAAGACACGAAGGCACGGTGCGCAATCTGGGTGATCGCCGCTACGACCTCTACCATATCGAGTGGGACCGCGCCGTTGGGCGCGGCAATGCCGCTGCGAAGCGCGAACGCGCGCGTCAGGCAGCCCCCGCAGGGCCGCAGGGCGGTGGGGGCGGCTGATCGCTCGCATCACAATGATTTATGGCTGACATGCTGTCCTTTATCCGCCATGAATTGATCCATGCACACGCCCTTTGAGAATCCGGTCTTCAGCGATGCCCTGGTGATCCTGGGGGCGGCCGGCATCGTCATTCCGGCCTTTGCGCGGCTCCGGATCAACCCTGTCATCGGTTTCATCCTGGTCGGCATGCTGGTGGGGCCATCGGGCCTCGGCTCGATCGTCGACCAGTTCCCGTGGCTTTACCACATCACCATTACCGACCGCGAGGCGATCGATCCGTTTGCCGAATTCGGCATCGTCATGCTGCTGTTCACCATCGGGCTCGAGCTGTCGTTCAAGCGCCTCTGGGCGATGCGGGTGCAGGTGTTCGGGCTGGGTTCGGCACAGCTTCTCGCCTCGGGGCTGGTGATCGGCTTTGCGCTCAACCTGATCGGTCAGCCGCTTGCAGGCGCGCTCGGCCTTGGCATGGCGCTCGCTTTGTCCTCGACTGCGCTGGTGCTGCCGATGGTCGGCACGACCGGGCCGGTCGGGCGTTCGGCGCTCGCCATGCTGATCTTCGAGGATCTGGCGCTTGTGCCGATCATCTTCGCGCTCGGCGCGCTTGCGCCGCGCGCCGAGGCGGCGGGGCTGGACGGGCTGGTGCAGACGCTGTGGCTCGGCGGGCTGACCATCGTCATCATGCTGCTAGCGGGGCGCTATCTGCTGCCCTATCTGTTCGCGCAGGCGGCGCGCACCAAGAGCCCTGAGCTGTTCCTCGCCGCGTGCCTGCTCGTCGTCATTACCGCCTCGGTCGCGACGGCGGCAGCGGGCCTCTCGCCGATCGTCGGCGCGCTGATCGCGGGCGTGATGATCGCGGAAACCGAATATGGCGACGAGGTCGAGATCATCACCGCGCCGTTCAAGGGGCTGGCGCTTGGGGTGTTCCTGATCACCGTCGGCATGTCGGTTGATCTGCGGGTGGTCGCGGCCAACTGGCAATCGCTGGCGATCGCGGTGGTCGGCGTTTGCCTGATCAAGGCGGTGGTGACCGGCGGGCTGTTGCGGCTGGTCGGCGCGCGGCGTGGCGTCGCGGCGGAGACCGGCGTGCTGATGGCGAGCCCCGCCGAGACCACGCTGATCGTGCTCGCGGCCGCGGTGCAGGCACAGCTCATCCAGTCGAGCACCGCGCAATTCTGGCAGATCGTCACCGCGATCGGCCTGACGATCACGCCGCTGCTCGCCAAGCTCGGCCATGTCATCGCTACGCGCATCGACATGCGCGCGAGCGAAAGCGCTGCGCCCGACGAGGAATCGGCGGGCGCCGGGCGCGTCGTTCTGTTCGGCTATGGCCGGGTGGGCGAGATCGTCTCGGACATGCTCGCCAAGCACAACCAGCCCTATGTCGCGATCGAATCCAATGTGGATGTCGTCGCCGCCGCGCGGCGCAAGGGCGTGCCGATCCTGTTCGGCGATGTCGCGCGGCCCGAATTGCTCGACCGGTTGCGGCTGGGCCATGCCAAGGCGCTGATCCTGACGATGGACGATCCGGTGCTCGCGGTGCGCATCGTCCGCCGCGTCGCTGGCTGGGTGCCCGACCTCACGATCATCGCCCGTGCGCGCGATGCCAATCACGCTGCCGAGCTTTATCGCGCCGGGGCGACGCTCGCGGTGCCCGAGGCGCTGGAAAGTTCGCTGCAACTCTCCGAGGCGCTGCTGGTGGACCTCGGTATCGCCATGGGCCCGGTGATCGCCTCGATCCACGAAAAGCGCGACGAGCTGCGCCGCAAGATCATGCAGGAGGGCGAGCTGTCGAAACAGCCGCTGCTCAAATCGGGTGAGGCGCCGGCGGGGTAGGCCTTCCCCAAAATCCTCCCACAGCTTGCTGGGGGAGGGGGACCGCCCGCGCAGCGGGTGGTGGAGGGGCAGCGGGGTCGTGCTTCAGATGAGCAGATGTGCCATCTCGCTTCCCCTCCACCACCGACTTGCAGTCGGCGGTCCCCCTCCCCGAGACAAGCTCGGGGAGGATTTAAGGAGAGCTAACCCAAAGCCGCCTGCTTCTCTTCGGCCAGCCGGTCGAGCTCGGCGCGGCTCTTCTTTTCGGACGCCGATTTCAGCTGCCCGCACGCGGCCATGATATCGCGGCCGCGCGGGGTGCGCACCGGCGCGCTGATGCCGCCTTCGAACACGATGTCCGAAAAGCGCTTGATCCGCTCGGGATCGGAGCATTCGTACGCCGCGCCGGGCCAGGGGTTGAACGGGATCAGGTTCACCTTGGCGGGCAGGCCATAAGCCTTGAGCAGCCGGACGAGCTCGCGCGCGTCTTCGTCGCTGTCGTTCTTGTCCTTGAGCATCACATATTCGAAGGTGATGCGGCGCGCATTGCTCGCGCCGGGATAGTCCGCGCAGGCCTGGAGCAGCTGTTCGAGCCCGTATTTGCGGTTCAAGGGCACGATCTCGTCGCGCACCTCCTTGGTCACCGCATGCAGCGAGACCGCGAGGTTCACGCCGATCTCCTCGCCGCAGCGCGCCATCATCGGCACGACGCCGCTGGTCGACAGCGTGATGCGCCGCTTGGAGAGCGCCAAGCCGTCGCCGTGCATGACGACCTTCATCGCATCGCGGACATGATCGAAATTGTACAGCGGCTCGCCCATGCCCATCAGCACGATATTGGTGAGCAGCCGGCCATCGGCGGTATAGGCGGCAGCGTCCTCGTCCTCGTCGAGCCGGTCCATCGCGCCCTTGGGCCATTCGCCTAGCGCATCGCGCGCGAGCATCACTTGGCCGACGATCTCGCCCGGCGTCAGGTTGCGCACCAGCCGCATCGTGCCGGTATGGCAGAAGCGGCAGTTGAGCGTGCAGCCCACCTGGCTCGAGATGCACAGGGTGCCGCGGTCCGCATCGGGGATGAAGACCATCTCGTAATCCTGGCCGTCATCGGTGCGCAGCAGCCATTTGCGCGTGCCGTCGCTCGAAACCTGCGCCTCGACGATTTCGGGACGACCGATGACGAAGCGCTCGGCGAGCCATGGACGCATCGGCTTGGCGATGTCGGTCATGCTTTCGAAATCGGTGACGCCGCGATGGTAGATCCAGTGGAACAGCTGTTTCGAGCGCAGCTTAGCCTGCTTGCGGTCGAGCCCGGCAGCCTCGAGAAGCGCGCCGATATCCTCGCGCGCCAGGCCCATCAGGTCGCTGCGGCCATCGGCGCGCGGGGTGATCGCGCGCGGCACGGGCACGGGGTCGATATGGCCCGGGATGGGCATGGAGATAGGCGTTTCGGCGTTCATGGCGGCGCACATAGTCAAATTCGGGCGGAATTGCTAGCTGTGCCGCTGGCGAACCACCGTCCGACGTCTTCAGGAGCCCCCATGGATCGTTTCTTCACCGTGATTGCCACCCGTGTCGCCTGGCTGGTGGGCAGGCCCTTTGCCTTTTTCGCGGCCACTTTGATCATCGTGATCTGGGGGGTAACCGGGCCGGTATTCGACTATTCGGATACGTGGCAGCTGGTGATCAACACTGGCACCACGATCATCACCTTCCTGATGGTGTTCGTGATCCAGAACAGCCAGAACCGCGATGCGGCGGCGATGCAGGCCAAGCTCGACGAATTGATCCGCGCGCAGCAGGACGCGCGCAATGCCTTTATCGGCATCGAGCATCTCACCGACGTGCAGATCGACGCGCTCCGCGCCGCGCTGGAAGAGGAGGGGCGTGCCAGGGGCGACCATCACAAGGCGGCCCATGCCAGTGTCGAGCGGCTGCTCGAGCGTATCTAGCTGCGTCGTGCACAGCCCAGGGCAGCGGCGTCCATCGCGGTCGCGGCGCCCTTCAGCAGATACAGGTCGCGGATGGTGTTGCCGCGTGCATCCTGGCTGCTCGCGGTCATTTCGCGCGCCGAGCGCATCGCGGCGATAATGCTGGCATCCATCGTCTTGTCGCGCGCCCAGGCATCGCCGCCGCCACCGGTCAGGCGAAAGCGGCGGATGCCGATCGTCAGCGTGACGGCTTGCCCCCTAGCCATCGCACGGCTCAAACGCAGGTGGAACTGGCCGCGCACGCCGCGCTTGGGCCAATAGCCGATGCTGGCGAACGGGCGGTATTGCCGGGTCCCGCGTACCTCATCGGGTTGCGCTATGGCATAACAGCGGGGTACTCGCGGGTCGCGGAAGGCGCCCCACGCCTCGAATACGCCCAGGCTGTCGCGCGCCTCGGCCGCCGGGGCCAGTGCCGCCAGCAGCAGAAGCGCGGCGACGTAACGCTTCACGCATGGCCTCCGCCGGTGCCGGTCACGACGACATGCTCCTGGCCGTTCTCGATCATCACCACCGATCCCTGCGGCAAGCCGGGCGCGATCGGTGCCCCGAATTGCGCGTGCACCGGCAGGCCCAGCAGCACGCCGCGCAGCACCCGGCTGGAAATGCCGTGCATGATAACCAGCCGGTCGCCCGGTTCGTCGGCATGATCGGCCAGCCACCCGATGACGCGCTCGGCAATCTCGGGATAAGTCTCGCCATCGGGGGCGGGCGTGAGCAGCATGTCGGCGCTGACGATCGGGCCGACCTTTTCGACCACCTCGGCATAATAGCGCCCGCCCCAGCAACCCATGCCGATCTCGGCAAGGCGGATGTCGCGCGCGGCATCGTGCCAGTCGAGCCCGAGATGCTCAGTGAT
The DNA here is from genome assembly GCF_059803595.1 of Blastomonas sp. 34TW. Lineage (NCBI taxonomy): Bacteria > Pseudomonadati > Pseudomonadota > Alphaproteobacteria > Sphingomonadales > Blastomonadaceae > Blastomonas > Blastomonas sp. 34TW. The sequence goes on along the minus strand of NZ_JAPFGW010000006.1, from coordinate 148,288 downwards.
CACCGCCAGCGTCTGGAGCGCGCGGCCGGTATCCGATGCCCAGAGCTTCAGATCAGGTCGCTGGCCCAGCACGCCCGCCAGCGCCGCGCCCATCGCATCCGCCTGGGCAAAGCCCGCGCGTGTCAGCGGGGTGTGCAGATGGTCACCCTGCAGTCTTTTGGCGGCGTTGAACACGGTCTCGCCATGGCGCGCGATGAACAGGCGTCCGGGCACCGGCGGGCAGGTGAAGCGGGAATTTTGCGTCATATCGGACCCGTTTCGGCAAAGGGGGGCCAATAGGCAAGTCTATCCCGTCATTTTCCACAGTTTTGGCGCGTTTCCCCGGCTATCGGCTTGCCCCTAAAGCCAATCTTGTTAATGAAGTGGGTCCGGAATCTGCCTGCATGGCGGATATGTCATTTGCTGATGAGGCCGCAGTGCCTCGGGGGATTTTCATGAAAGCGACAATCGAACGCGCGACGCTCCTCAAGAGCCTCAGCCATGTTCAGTCGGTGGTGGAACGGCGCAACACGATCCCCATCCTGTCGAACGTGCTGATCGAGGCGTCGAGCGATGGCGCGCTGCGCTTCATGGCGACCGATCTCGACCTGCAGATCGTCGAGACGATGAGCGCCTATTCGGTCGAGACCCCCGGATCGATCACGGTATCGGCGCACACGCTGTTCGAGATCGCGCGCAAGCTGCCCGATGGCAGCCAGGTGATGCTCGATGCCGCCGACGGCAAGATGCTGGTGCGCGCAGGCCGCAGCCGCTTCACGCTGCCGACGCTGCCGCGCGACGACTTCCCGGTGATTGCCGAGGGCGACCTGCCGACCAGCTTCGAGCTGGCTGCGGCGGAGCTGGTGCAGATCATCGACAAGACGCGTTTCGCGATCTCGACCGAAGAGACGCGCTATTATCTCAACGGTATCTTCCTGCACGTCGCCGATGACGATCGCCCGGTGCTCAAGGCCGCCGCGACCGATGGCCACCGCCTCGCGCGCGTGACGCTAGACCGGCCCGATGGCGCAGAAGGCATGCCCGACGTGATCGTGCCGCGCAAATGCATCGCCGAACTGCGCAAGCTGCTCGACGAGCGGGGCGATTCGCGCGTGCAGGTCGACCTGTCGGCGAGCAAGATCCGTTTCACCCTGGGCAGCGCGATCCTCACCTCGAAGCTGATCGACGGGACGTTCCCCGATTATAGCCGCGTCATCCCGACCGCGAACGACAAGCTGCTCAAGATCGACCCGCGCGCGTTCGAACAGGGCGTCGACCGCGTCGCCACCATCGCCACCGAAAAGACCCGCGCGGTCAAGATGGCGCTGGAAAAGGACAAGATCACGCTTTCGGTCACCAGCCCGGAAAACGGCACCGCGGCCGAAGAGGTCGAGGGCCAGTATGGCAGCGACGGCTTCGAGATCGGCTTCAACGCGCGTTATCTGCTCGACATCCTGAGCGAGATCGATGGCGATGTGGTCGAGCTTCACCTGGCCGACAGCAGCGCCCCGACGCTGATCCGCGAGAACGACAAGGCCACCGCGCTCTACGTGCTGATGCCGATGCGCGTCTGACGCGCGCGTTCCGCTTTCATTAAGCCAGCCTCGTCATTCCCGCGAAAGCGGGAATCCCGCTTCTGCGCCCACGTCCCTCGACTTCGCTCGGGACAAACGGAAGGGGGTGCCAGGATGTTGGCCAGCTCCTGTGGCACGGTTAGGATCCAGAGAACCCCTGACCACCTCCCGCGTTCCCGAGCGAAGTCGAGGGACGTTGCACTACGGCCTGCCATTAGGACGCAGCCCCAAAGCAAAACGCCCTCCCGGTAAGGGGAGGGCGCTTCGTCTGTCTGGCGATGTCCGCCGTGAAAAATCAGCGGTCGCCGATCTTCACATAGGGGCGCTGAGTCGGGCCGGTGTACAGCTGACGCGGGCGGCCGATCTTCTGGCCGGGGTCGGAGATCATCTCGTTCCACTGCGCCACCCAGCCGACGGTGCGCGCCAGAGCGAACAGAGCGGTGAACATGGTGGTCGGGAAGCCGATCGCCGAGAGGATCACGCCCGAATAGAAGTCAACGTTCGGGAACAGCTTCTTCTCGATGAAATAGGGGTCGTTGAGCGCCATTTCCTCGAGCTGCAGCGCGACCTCGAACACCGGATCGCTGACCTTGAGCGCGTCGAACACTTCGCGCACGGTCTTCTGCATGACGGTCGCGCGCGGATCGTAGTTCTTGTAGACGCGGTGGCCGAAGCCCATCAGGCGGAACGGATCGTTCTTGTCCTTGGCGCGCTCGATATAGTGCGGGATCTTGTCGGGCGTGCCGATCTCGCGCAGCATGTTGAGCGCGGCCTCGTTGGCGCCGCCATGCGCCGGACCCCACAGACAGGCGATGCCCGCCGCGATGCACGCGAACGGATTGGCGCCCGAGGAGCCTGCCAGACGCACGGTCGAGGTCGAGGCGTTCTGCTCGTGGTCGGCATGCAGGATGAAGATGCGATCGAGCGCGCGCTCGACCACCGGGTTGACCTCATAGGGCTCGGCAGGAACGCCGAAGGTCATCTTGAGGAAATTGCCGGTATAGGACAGCGAGTTGTCGGGATAGACGAGGGGCTGGCCGACCGAATATTTGTACGCTGCGGCCGCGATCGTCGGCATCTTGGCGATCAGCCGGTGGCTCGAGATGCGGCGGTGATCGGGATCGGCAATGTCGGTCGAGTCGTGATAGAAGGCCGAGAGCGCGCCGACGACGCCGCACATGATCGCCATCGGGTGCGCATCGCGGCGGAAACCGCGATAGAATTGCATCAGTTGCTCGTGCAGCATCGTGTGGCGGGAGATCGTGTAGGTGAAGCTGTCGAGCTCGTCCTTGCTCGGCAGTTCGCCGTTAAGCAGCAGGTACGAGACTTCCATGAAGCTCGAATCCTCGGCCAGTTCGCCGATCGGATAGCCGCGGTGCAGCAGCACGCCCTCGTCGCCATCGATATAGGTCAGCGCGGAATCGCAGCTGGCGGTCGAGGTGAAGCCCGGATCATAGGTGAAGCAGCCGGTTTCGGCATAGAGCTTGCGGATGTCGATGACGTCCGGACCGATCGTGCCGGAGCGGATCGGATAGCCGCTTTCCTTGTCGCCGATCTTCAATGATGCGCTGTCTGACACGGTTCTTCTCCTCCAAACGTAGTGACGGTGCGCGTGGGGCCGTCAGGCAGCCACGTGCGTGATATCGTTGATCCGGGCGAGCGATTCCTCGCGACCCAGCAGTTCGAGCACGTCGAATATACCCGGTGAGCGCGCCTGTCCGGTCAGGGCGGCGCGCAGCGGCTGGGCATAAGTGCCAAGGCCGTGCCCCTGTGCCTCGGCAAATTGGGTAAGCTTTTCCTCCAGCGCGGCAGCCGTCCATGACGGTGCTTCGGCCAGAACCGGTAATACTGTCTGCAAGACCGCGACCCCTGCCTCGTCTAGCAGGGATTTTGCTTTCTCGTCCATGCTTAACGGGCGATTCTTGAAGAGAAACTGCGCTCCTTCGGCGAGTTCGTTGAGGTCGCGCGCGCGCGGCTTCATCACCGGCATGGCGCGGCCCAGCAGATCGATGCCGCCGGCCGGATCGAATTCGGGCATCAATGCCGCCACGCGCGGTGCGACCAGTGCAGCAAGCGCGGTATCGTCCATCTCGCGCAGATACTGTCCGTTGAGGTTGATCAGTTTCTTGGCATCGAAGCGCGAGGGCGACTTTCCGACATTAGCGAGCGAGAACAGCTCGACCGCCTCGGCGCGCGAGATCTTCTCGCGGTCGCCATAGCCCCAGCCCAGACGAAGCAGATAGTTGAACATGGCATCGGAGACGACGCCCATATCGTCGCGATAGGCCTCGACGCCCAATGCGCCATGACGCTTCGAGAGCTTCGCGCCATCATTGCCGTGGATCAGCGGGATATGCGCGTACACGGGCTCGGGCCATCCCATCGCCTGGATCAGCGCGAGCTGGCGGAAGGCGTTGTTGAGATGGTCGTCGCCGCGGATGATGTGGGTTACGCCCATATCGTGATCGTCCACGACCACCGCGAGCATATAGGTGGGGGTGCCATCGGAGCGCAGCAGGACATAATCGTCGAGTTCGCGCGTATCGACGGTGACGTTACCCTGGACCTGATCGGCAATCGTCATCTTGCCCGATTGCGGTGCTTTTAGCCGCACGACGTAGGGGGCGCCCGCCGGTGCTTCACTGGGATCGCGATCGCGCCAGCGGCCGTCATAGCGCATCGGCAGCTTCTTCTCGCGCTGCTCGGCGCGCATCGCTTCCAGCTCCTCCGCAGTGGCGAAGCACTTGTACGCCTTGCCCGCATCGAGCAGCTGGTGCGCAACCTCGGCATGCCGTGCCGCGCGCTCGCTCTGGAAGACCGGTGTGTCGTCCCAATCGAGGCCCAGCCAGTCGAGACCGGCAAAGATCGCGTCGATCGCTTCAGGCGTGGAACGCGCCTTGTCGGTATCCTCGATCCGCAGCAGCGCCTTGCCGCTATGGTGGCGGGCGAACAGCCAGTTGAACATCGCGGTGCGCGCGCCGCCGATATGCAGGAATCCGGTGGGGGAAGGGGCGAACCGGGTTACGACCTGACCGCCGGACGCACCCGCCGGAAGGTCCGATTTTTCGCCGCTTGCACTCACTTACGCTTTCCTTTCAAACTCGCCGATGATGGCAATTTCGAACGCCTCTAGCACGGCTTTCTGGCAGCGACAAATGGCCAGTCTGCGCCGGTTTTCAATGGCCCCGCCTTCCGTCGCGGCCATAGGGCAATGGCTGCTGGCAGAGCGCGATCAGCTGCCGGTATGGATCGTCGTCGCGTTCGGCGCGGGGATTGCCGCCTGGTTTGCGCTGCCCGGCGGCGAATGGCCGGTGGCGGTCATCGCGCTCAGCCTGGCAGGCGCGCTGGCGCCGCTCGCCTGGTGCCGGTCCTTTCGCGCGATGGAACTGGCCGCGCGCTGCCTGTTCGTGGGCCTGCTGATGCTCGCGGCAGGTTGCGCGACCATGGCCTGGCGCGCCGAGCGCGTCGCCGCCGACCCGCTGCCCGCACCCTGGTTCGGTACGCTGACCGGCCGGATCGAGGCGCGCGAAACGATCCCCGCGCGCGATATGGTGCGCCTGATCATCCGGCCCGTTCCTGCGCTGGGCCTGCCAGAGCAGGTTCGAGTCAATCTCGAGCTCAAACACGATGACCCAACGCTGCGGCCCGGCGCGATCATTTCAGGCCGGGCGCGGCTGATGCCGCCCGCGCAGGCGGCGCTGCCCGGCGGTTACAGCTTTGCCCAGCGCGCCTGGTTCGACGGGCTCGGCGCGACCGGCAGCATGCTCGACAAGCCGCAGCTGCTCAAGCGCGGTGAAACGGCCGGGGCGCTCGATTCGCTGCGTGCGCGGCTCTCGGCCCATATCCAGGCCTCGGTGCCCGGAGGGGCAGGCGGCATTGCCGCGACCCTGGCGACGGGCGATCGCGGCGCGATCAGCGAGGAAGATGCCGAGGCGATGCGGTCGAGCGGCCTGGCGCACCTGCTCTCGATCAGCGGGCTGCACGTCACCGCGCTGATCGGCGCGGTGTGGCTGCTGACGCTGCGGCTGCTCGCCTTGTTCCCGTCGCTCGCGCGCGCCTGGCGGCTGCCGCTCGTCGCAGCCGGGGCAGGGGCGCTGGCCGGTATCGGCTATACTTTGCTCACCGGGGCCGAGGTGCCGACGATCCGATCGTGCGCGGCGGCCTTGCTGGTGCTGCTCGCGCTGGCGCTCGGGCGCGATCCGGTCTCGCCCCGGCTGATCGCGGCAGGAGCATTCCTGGTGCTGCTGGTCTGGCCCGAATCGCTGATGGGGCCGAGCTTCCAGCTGAGCTTCGCTGCCGTCACCGCGATCGTCGCGCTGCACGATCATCCCGCGATGCGGCACTGGGCAGCGGCGGACCTAGGCTGGGCCGGGCGAGCGGCGCGCTTCCTGGCGATGACCTTCCTCACCGGGCTGCTGATCGAGTTCACGCTGATGCCGATCGCGCTGCACCATTTCGGCAAGGCGGGGCTCTACGGCGCGCTCGCCAACATGGTGGCGATCCCGCTCACCACCTTCGTCATCATGCCGGTCGAGGCGCTGGCGCTGCTGCTCGATACTGTCGGTCTCGGCGCGCCCTTCTGGTGGCTGTGCGGCATTGCGATCCAGGCACTGATCGATCTGGCGCATTCTGTCGCAAGTGCACCGGGCGCGGTAGCGCTGTTTCCGCGAACCGGTGGGCACGTCTTCGCGCTGTTCGTGCTTGGCGGGCTGTGGCTGTTCCTGTGGCGAACGCGCTGGCGCTGGCTGGGGCTGGTGCCGGTGGCGACCGCCTCCTTGCTCGCCGCGCTCCAGCCTGCGCCCGATCTGCTGGTGACGGGCGACGGGCAGCATGTTGCGGTCAACGCGCCCGGCGGCGGGCTGGTGCTGCTGCGCCGCAGGACCGGCGACTATGCGCTGCAGAGCCTGAGCGAAAGCGCCGCCTTTCAGGGCGAGCCGATCGCGATGGAGGACTGGCCCGGCGCACGCTGCAATGCCGATTTCTGCAGCCTGGTGCTACGCGACCAAAAGGTGCTCATTGGTCGAAGCCGCGAGCGCATTCCCGAACGCGACCTCGCCGCTGCATGCCGCAGGGCCGATATCGTGATCGCGGGCCGCTGGCTGCCGAAGAGCTGCCGTCCGCGCTGGTTCAAGGCGGACCGGGCGTTGCTCGATCGGACCGGGGGGCTTGCCATCTATCTCGGTGGGCGCCGGGTCCGCACCGTTGCTGAAACCCATTCAGGCCATCCCTGGTGGGACCGCGCGATGGCGCTGCGCGAGGTTGCGCGCGAGAAGGCACGCGCCGAGCGGCTCAGCACTCGACCACGTTGACCGCGAGCCCGCCCTGCGAGGTTTCCTTGTAGCGCTCGTTCATGTCGAGCCCGGTGCGGCGCATCGTCTCGATCACCTCGTCCAGGCTGACCCGGTGCGTGCCATCGCCCATCATCGCCAGCCGCGCTGCCTCGATCGCCTTGACCGCACCGACCGCGTTGCGCTCGATGCACGGCACCTGGACGAGGCCGGCGACCGGATCGCAGGTGAGCCCCAGATTGTGCTCCATGCCGATTTCCGCCGCGTTCTCGACCTGCATCGCCGACCCGCCCCAGGCCGCGACCAGCCCGGCCGCCGCCATCGAGCAGGCGACACCGACCTCGCCCTGGCAGCCCACTTCGGCACCCGAGATCGAGGCGTTCTCCTTGAATAGCGATCCGATCGCGGCTGCGGTGAGCAGGAACCGCTCGATACCAGCCTGATCCGCGCCGGGCGCGAAACGGTCGTAGAAACGCAGCACCGACGGAATGATCCCCGCTGCGCCGTTGGTGGGGGCGGTCACGACCTTGCCGCCTGCCGCATTTTCCTCGTTCACCGCCAGCGCCCAGAGGTTGACCCAGTCGATCACGGTCAGCGGATCGGACAGCATCCGCTCCTGCCGCTCCATCAGATGCGCCATGACGAGCGGCGCGCGGCGCCTGACCTTGAGCCCGCCGGGCAGAATGCCGCCGGTGCGGATGCCGCGGTCGATACAGGCCGACATGGCCGACGCGATTTCGGCCAGACCAGCCGACAGCGCCTCCGGGCTGCGCGCGGCCAGCTCGTTGGCGCGCATGATCTCGGCGATCGAGAGCCCCGTCTCCGCTGCAATAGCAAGCAGGTCCGCGCCCGAGCGGAAGACATGCGGCACGTCCCAAAGCCCGCCACCACCGGGCGCATTGCCGCCGGTCTCGCCTTCGTCGATCACCGCGCCACCGCCGACAGAATAATAGGCCCGCCGGTCAAGTTCAGAACCATCCTCAGCAAAAGCGGTGAAGGTCATGGCATTGCTGTGATATTCCAGACGCTCGCGTTGCAGGAAGATCAGGTCTGTCGCTTCGTCGAAGGCGATGCGGTGGTGCCGCGCGAGCAGGATCTCGCCATCCGCCCGGATCGTTTCGATCAGCCGGTCTGCGGCATCGGGATCACAGCTCACCGGCTCCTCGCCAGCCAGTCCGAGCAGGATCGCGCGGTCGCTGGCATGACCCTTGCCAGTAAGCGCCAGCGATCCGTAGAGCCGCGTCTCCACCCGCGCGACCCTGTCCAGCAGCCCTGCATCCTCCAGCCGCGCAACGAAGCGCCCGGCCGCGACCATCGGCCCCATGGTGTGCGAACTCGAAGGGCCGATGCCGATCTTGAACAGATCGAAGACGGAGGCGACCATGGGATATCCTTGTGCGAGAAAGGTTCAGTCGGCAGCGCCCGGCTGTGCGCCGAGCAGGTGCTGCTGCCAGAAGGCGAGCGTGGCCCAGAAGAGGTAATCGGCATTTTCCTTGCGGCGGAAGCCATGCCCTTCGTTACGCGCGAGCAGGTGCCAGGCTGTCCCGCCATGCGAGCGTACCGCATCGATGATCTGATCGGCCTCGCTTGCCGGAACCCGCGGATCGTTGGCGCCGGTCACCACCATCAGCGGGATCTTGAGCTGATCGACCCGGGTCAGCGGGCTGATCTCCTCCAGCTTGGCGCGCAGCTCCGGAATGCGCTCGTCGCCATATTCGATCCGTCTGAGGTCTCGCCTGTATTCCTCTGTATTTTCAAGGAAAGTGACGAAATTGGAGATGGCGACGATGCAGCTGGCGGCATTGAAGCGCCGGCCATAGCGGATCGCGCTGGCATAGCACATATAGCCACCATAGCTGCCGCCGGTGACGCCGAAGCGCTTGGCATCGAGCGTCGGATATTTGCCCAACCGGTCGAGAAAGGCGCCGATGTCCTTGACCGAATTCTCGCGCCGGAACGGGCCGTTGTCGAGCGCCACGAAGCGCTTGCCGAACCCGGTCGAGCCCCGGACATTGGGATAGAAGAGCGCGATGCCGAGCTCGTTGATGAGATAGTTGATCCGGCCGAGAAAACCCGCGGTTGCCTGACCCTCGGGACCGCCATGGATCGACATGATCAGCGGCCGCTTGCCTGGGTGCCGTTTCGGATCAGGCCGGTAAAGCAGACCGGAAATCGGCTCGCCGTCGAAGCTCTTGATCTCGACCAGCTCGGGCAGGACGTTGGTCGCCGGGTCGAGGCCGCCGGTCTCGCTCTCGGTCCAGCGGGTGACCTTGAGCGTCGCTGGGTCGAGGCTATAGGCATCACCCGGCGACTGGTTGGAATAGACGGTGAAACCGAGATCGCCCCAGGGTGCAAACTTCATTCCCGATCCGATCTCGCCCGGGGGGAGCCCCGTCACCTGGCGCTTGGCCCCACTGGCGATGTCGTAAAGATAAAGCCTGGAAAAGCCTGCTTCATTAACGACATAGGCGATGGTCTTGCCATCCTTCGATATATCGAAACTGCTGATGTCCCAACGCCCGCCGTCGATCATCGGGGTGAACAGCCCGGTCTCGGTGTCGAGCAGCCCGAGCCGCTGGACGTCCGAGTCCTTGTCGCTCGAGACCCACAGACGGCCATCGGGAGCGAATTGCAGATTGCCATAGGCGACCGGGGTGGCATCGCGCGTCACCTGCCGGATCGCGCCGGTCTCGACATTGATGATGTGCAACTGGCTGTCAGTCACCGAGATATAGTTGAACACCAGCAGGTCGCGGCCGTTGGGCGCGAAATCGATCGCCGCCCAGCCGCCGCTGTCCGTTGAAAGCGCCATCCGCGCCGACCCGGGCGTACGCGGATCCATGATGTAGATGTCGTTATACACCCCGGTGCGCATGTTGCTGCCATAGGCGACAAGCTTGCCGTCGTCGGAAAACGGTCCCAGCGCGTGGCGGCTCTTACCGTCGGTAAGCAAAGTCAGCCGGCCCGATTCGAGCGCATAGATCTGCGAGACCTCGTTCCCCCCGGCGTCCTTCTCGAGCAGCAGCACCTCGCCATCGGGTGACCAGCTGCCGCTGAAGATCGGCTCTTCCTCGAAGGTGACCTGCCGCCGCGCCGATCCGGGGGCTGCGACGCGGTGCAACTGCGCGACATTGGCGAAGCGCGTGGTGATCAGCATCGACCGGTCGACGGGGTGCCAGCCGACAAAACCGGCGGTGCGGTATTCGAGATAGGGACGGGTATCGGCGACCAGCGATTGCCCGATCGGCGGAACGCCATCGGCGACCATCGCAGCCGGGGGCGGCACTATGGGATCGGCCGGGGCGGCGTCCTCGGCGGCCACAGGGACAGCCAGACCGACCGCCAGCGCGGCCAGCGCCCATGTCCAACTGCGCCGATGCATCCTGCGTCCCTTCATGTCTTGCTGCCCGTCTATGCGGCGCGCGCGCCCTTGGCAACCGCACAGCCAGATGGTCTGCCAAACACCCCTCTAGGCAGTGATGCAGCCAGGCCCTAGAAGCGCGGGCCATGGACCCCAGGCCCGCCCCTCTTTCCCAGCCCTTCGTTCTGCTCGATGATGCCCGTGTCCAGGGGGCCAGCCCGGCGCGGCTGTACCGCGATCCGGTGCGCTGCCTGTCGGCGCACACCGCCGGGGAGCTGGACCAGTTGCTCGACGAGTTGCGCAGCGCGGGGCGGCAAGGGCTGCATGCGGCGGGCTATCTTGCCTACGAGGCCGGCTATGCCCTCGAACCCCGGCTGCGGCCGCTGCTCGAGGCGCTGGGGCCGATGCGGCTCGCGTGGTTCGGATTGTTCGAAGGATATGACGTCATGCCGCCCGAGGCCGTGCCGGACTGGCTCACCCTGCAGAGCGGGGACGCGCAAGCCTCTCTCACCCCGGCGCGCCCCGCAATGGCCGAGCACGACTATGCGGCGCGCTTTGCGCTGGTGCACGAGGCGATCGCACGCGGCGACATATACCAGGCCAATCTCACCTTCCAGAACCATGCTGCGGTCTCGGGCCATCCGCTGGCGCTGTATCGGGCTTTGCGCGCGGGATCGGCGGCGGGCTATGGCGGCGTGGTGTTCGATGGTGCCGACTGGCAATTGAGCCTCTCGCCCGAAATGTTCTTCTCGCTGCGCCAAGGCGAGATGACCGCGCGCCCGATGAAGGGCACGCGCCCGCGCGAGGCAGATCCGGCACGCGATGCCCTGGCGGCGGAGCAGCTGCGCAGCTCGGAAAAGGACCGGGCGGAAAACCTGATGATCGTCGATCTGCTGCGCAACGATCTGGCGCGCGTCGCGGTGCCCGGCAGCGTGCGCGTCACCGACCTGTTCCGCATCGAAAGCTATCCCAGCGTGCACCAGATGACCTCGACCGTCCGCGCGGCGCTCGCGCCGGACCGCGACGTGATCGACATTCTCCGCGCGATCTATCCGTGCGGCTCGATCACCGGGGCGCCCAAGATCCGCGCGATGGAATTGCTGCGCGCAATCGAGGCCGGGCCGCGCGGCATCTATTGCGGATCGATCGGGCGGATCGACCCGCACCGAGGCGGCCAGCCGGGCGACGCCGCGTTCAATGTTGCAATTCGCACCTTGCATCTGGCGCAAGATACGCAAAAGGTCAGCCTGGGGCTGGGATCGGGTGTGGTCGCGGATTCCGGCGCGGCAGACGAGTGGCGCGAATGTCTGGTCAAGGGGGCGTTCTTGAAGGCGGCGACAGGATTGCAGGCAAGGGCGGGGCGGTTCGATCTCATCGAGACCATGGGCTTTGATCCTGCAAGCGGCATCGTCCGGCTGGAACTGCATCTGGAACGGATGAAGGCGAGCGCGGCGGCGCTGGGCTTTTCGTTCGATCGGCACGCCGTGCGCAACGCGCTCAACCATGCCTGCTTCTTTCTGGAGATGCCCACGCGCATCCGGCTGCTGCTCGCCGCGACGGGCGATACCGCAATCGAGATGCGCCCGATGCCCGCACCGCTGGGCGAGCCGCTCAAGGTAGCGTTGCGGCCGATGGCGCTGGCTGCCGACGATCTGCGGCTGGCGCACAAGACGACCGACCGGGATTGCTATGACGCTCCCCGTCGCGAGGCTGCAGCGCAGCAGGGCGCGGACGAGGTGCTGTTCACCGATGCCGGCGGCGCGCTGACCGAGGGGAGCTTTACCAGCCTGTTTGTCGAGCGCGACGGTCGGCTGCTCACCCCCGCGCTGGATCAGGGCTTGCTCCCCGGCGTGCTGCGGCGCGAGCTGATCGAGCAGGGCAGGGCGGTGGAGGCGCGGCTGGTGCCCGGCGACCTGACAAACGGCTTCTGGCTGGGCAATTCGCTGCGCGGGCTGATGCGGGCGCGGCTGATCGATTGACCGCTGGGTCGCCTGATCGACCTCCATCCGACGTTCGCCGAAAAGCTGAACCATCGCCTGTGTCGTGGTTCACAGCGCGTACAGCCGATTCAGGCACATTGCGGGCACCCCAAGCAGAACTATCCGCGGTGCTGCTTGATTCGCCCGTCGGGGGCACCAGATGGTCCTTCCGATGTAACCCGGCAGGCCATTCCCCCGAACCGGGCCTGCGGACACATGACAAGAGACGAACCATGACTACTATCTTCAAGTCGGATCTGTTCCGCAATTTCCTGGGCGGTTTTGCCATCGGCGCGATCGCGATGTTCGTGCTGCTGCCCGAAGACGGCCGTGCCGAAAACGCGCGGCCCGCTATCGAGAGTTCGATCCTGAAATGAACCTGCCTTCGCGTCTTCTCCCCATCCTGGCCGGCATCGGCCTGTTCGGCGCGGCCCTGACCGTGCTGGAGCCCGCTGCCCTGGCAGCGGAAGAGGCGAAGATCATCCCGGCGCCCAAGCTCAAGGCAGCCGAATCGGGCAAGCAGGCGGTCGCGATTTTTGCTGGCGGCTGCTTCTGGGGTGTCGAGGGCGTGTTCAGCCATATCAAGGGCGTGAAGAGCGCCGTGTCCGGTTATCATGGCGACGGCAAGGCCAATGCGACCTATGACGAGGTGTCGAGCGGCAGCACGCGCCATGCCGAGGCGGTGCGCGTGGTCTATGATCCATCGCAGGTCAGCTATGGCCAGCTGCTGCAGGTCTTCTTTTCGGTGGTCGCCGATCCGACCACGCTTAACCGCCAGGGACCCGATAGCGGCACCCAGTATCGCACCGCCGTAGTGCCGGTAGGCAAGTCGCAGGCGCAGGTGGCGCGCGCCTATATTGCAGAGCTCGACAAGTCAGGGGCGTGGAAGCGCAAGATCGTCACGGCGGTCGAGCCGTACAAGGCCTTCTATCCGGCTGAAAACTATCACCAGGACTTCATGTTCAAGAATCCGGCCCACCCTTATATCGTCCGCTGGGATGCGGTGAAGGTGAGCAATCTCAAGCGGACCTTCCCGGCGCTCTATATTGCCAAGCCCGTGCGCGGCTGAGCCCGGTCGGGCCATTGCAACCTGCGGGCGGGATGCGTAGATAAGCGCCATGTCGACCGTCACAGACCATGGCCACAAGCATCACGAGCACGAGGGCGAAGACCTCGCCGTCGCCGCACGGCGCTCGCTGGAAGCAGCGGGCGAGCAGTGGACCGAGATGCGCGAGTCGATCTTTGCCGCCCTGGCCGAGATCGAAAAGCCGGCATCGGCCTATGACATTGCCGATTCCGTCAGCCGCAAGCGCGGCAAGCGGGTGGCGCCCAACTCCGTCTATCGCATTCTCGACCTGTTCGTGCGCACCAATCTGGCGCGCCGGGTGGAGAGCATCAATGCGTATATCGCCAACTCACACCCGGGATGCGTGCACGATTGCATATTCCTGGTGTGCGATTCCTGCGGAAACGCGACGCATATTGATGATGATGGACTGTCGCGCAGCGTACGCAAGACGGCAGAAGCGGCTGGCTATGTCGATATACGCCCGGTCATAGAGGTGCGCGGACGCTGCGCGGCCTGTGACTGAAATTCCGCATTTGCGGAACTGTCCAAAAAAACTTACACTCAAGGCCGTCATCCGGGTCGATCATTCGACAGAGCCCAAAAATGGGTCTAGGATTCGCGGTTGAAAGGGAATTCAATGACCAATCTGCCCGAAACGCCATTGCTGGACACCGTCAAGACCCCGGCAGACCTGCGTCAGCTGAAACCGACCCAGCTGCGCCAGTTGGCGGACGAGCTGCGCCAAGAAGTGATCTCGGCCGTATCGGTGACCGGCGGACATCTGGGTGCGGGCCTCGGCGTGGTCGAACTGACCACCGCGATCCATTATGTGTTCGACACGCCCAACGATCGCCTGATCTGGGATGTCGGCCATCAATGTTATCCGCACAAGATCCTGACCGGTAGGCGCGACCGCATCCGCACGCTGCGCACCGGTGGGGGCCTGTCGGGCTTCACCAAGCGCAGCGAGAGCGAATATGATCCGTTCGGCGCGGCACACAGCTCGACCTCGATCTCGGCGGCATTGGGCTTTGCCACCGCCAATCAGATGAGCGGCGCGCCCGGCAAGGCGATCGCGGTGATCGGCGATGGCGCGATGAGCGCCGGCATGGCCTATGAGGCGATGAACAATGCCGAGCGCGCGGGCAACCGGCTGGTCGTCATCCTCAACGACAATGACATGTCGATCGCGCCGCCGGTCGGCGGGCTTTCGGGCTATCTCGCGCGCATCGTTTCGAGCCGCGAGTTCCTGGGCGTGCGCGAAGCGCTTAAGCGCCTGGCGCGCAAGCTGCCGCGCAGCCTGCATCAGGCCGCGCGCAAGACCGACGAATATGCCCGCGGCATGGCCATGGGCGGCACATTGTTCGAAGAGCTGGGCTTCTATTATGTCGGCCCGATCGACGGGCATAATCTCGACCAGCTGGTGCCGGTGCTCGAGAATATCCGCGATGCCGCGGAAGGGCCGTGCCTGGTCCATGTCGTGACGCAGAAGGGCAAGGGCTATGCCCCGGCCGAAGCGGCGGCGGACAAATACCATGGTGTCGCCAAGTTCGATGTCGTCACCGGCAAGCAGGACAAGGCCGCGGCAGGCCCGCCCGCCTATCAGAACGTGTTCGGCGAAACGCTGGCCAAGCTGGCGGAGACCGACCCCACGATCTGTGCGATCACCGCTGCCATGCCTTCGGGCACCGGGGTCGACAAGTTCGCCCAGGCGCATCCCGACCGCAGCTTCGATGTCGGCATTGCGGAACAGCACGCGGTGACCTTCGCCGCAGGGCTTGCCGCACAGGGCATGCGCCCGTTCTGTGCCATCTATTCCACCTTCCTGCAGCGCGCCTATGACCAGGTGGTGCACGATGTCGCGATCCAGAACCTGCCGGTGCGCTTCGCCATCGACCGCGCCGGCCTGGTCGGCGCCGATGGTTCCACCCATGCCGGATCGTTCGACATTACCTATCTCGCGACGCTGCCCAACATGGTGGTGATGGCCGCCGCCGACGAGGCGGAACTGGTGCACATGACCTATACCGCTGCGTGCCACGACAGCGGTCCGATCGCCTTCCGCTATCCGCGCGGCAATGGCGTCGGCGTCGCGCTGCCGGAGGTTCCCGAGCGGCTCGAGATCGGCAAGGGGCGGATCGTGCGCGAGGGAAAGAAGGTCGCGATCCTCTCGCTCGGTACGCGCCTCGCCGAGGCGCAGAAGGCCGCCGACGTGCTCGACGCCAAGGGGCTTTCGACCACGGTCGCCGATCTGCGCTTTGCCAAGCCGCTCGACGAGGAGATGATCCGCAAGCTGCTCGCCACGCACGAGGTGTGCGTGACGGTGGAAGAGGGCGCGATCGGCGGCCTGGGCGCGCATGTACTGACCATGGCGTCGGACGAAGGTTTGATTGATGCGGGCCTCAAGCTGCGCACGCTTCGCCTGCCGGACGTGTTCCAGGACCAGGACAAGCCCGAAAAGCAATATGCCGAAGCCGGGCTCGATGCCGACGGCATCGTCGAGACCGTGCTCAAGGCGCTGCGCCACAACAGCGCTGGCGTCTCGGTGGTGGGGGATGGCGCGCGGGCCTGATCCCGATCCAATCTCGGCTCCAGATACAAGAAAGCCCGGCGAATCAGAGGATTTGCCGGGCTTTCTTGTAACCTGTCTTCGCGCTTATTGCGGCGGAACGGCAGCCTTGGCGTCCTGACCGTCGCCCTCGGGCGCGGCGACGATGTCGCGGGTGGTGGCACCCTTGTCGGTGGTCTGCGTCTTGGGATCGCCGACCTGCGAACGGATGGCGGCATCGGGCGTGCCGGCGCGGTTCAAGGCTGCGCCCTCGACGCCGCTGCGCGGCTGCGGGCCGCCGAACAGCGCATCGAGCGCCTGCTGGCTGGCCGAAACATTCTGCGGACGTGCAGCGCCCGGAGTCGGCGGGGTCAGCGCGAAATCGGGCGGGATGACCAGCGGTGCCTGGCGCGACACGGCGAACTCGTCGGGACGGTCGCGGTTGAAGATGCCGCCGCTGGAGCCACAGGCCGAAAGCGTCGCTGCAGCGAGGGAAACACCGGCGATCAGGGCATATTTGCGCCCGGAATTAAGCATCTTGATTCTCCGTCTTGGCGGCGTGAGCGTTTCCGCTATGCCCGCCAGCCTGAACCCCCGATGTAGGGCCTTCAGATTTCGCGGCTTTGTCGCCGATTATCAGAACGCGGGCAAGCAATAACAGCACGCCGATGGTGATCGCTGCATCCGCAATGTTGAAGATCATGAACGGCCGGAACGCGCCGAAATGCAGGTCGGCATAATCGACGACATAGCCCAGCCGCGCGCGATCGATGATGTTGCCGAGCGCGCCGCCCAGGATCATACCCAGGGCGAGGATGTCGCCGCGCGCCCGCTCCTTGAACATCCACAGCAGCACGATGGTGGCGATGATGCCGGTCAGCACGACAAGCATCCAGCGCGCGGTTTCGGTTTCGGCGGTGAGGAAGCCCATCGAGACGCCCCGATTTTCCGCCCAGGTCAGGTTGAAAAAGGGCGTGATCTCGATCTGCATCCGGCTGCTCAGCGCGAGCGGGCCTGCAACGATGAACTTGGCGAGCTGGTCGATAACGAGAATGGCAAGCGCCAGGACAACGCCCTCGGTGCGAAAGCGGGTGAGGGTCATGCAGCGCACTCCCGGCCTGCGCCATATCCGTCACCCTGAACTCGTTTCAGGGTCCATCGGGCACCAAGCGCCTTCGCCCTGTCGGCACCCAGATGGTCGATGGATGCTGAAACAAGTTCAGCATGACGGGAAGGGATCGTCAGCGCCATCACGCCAGCATCTCCGAGCAACGACCGCACAGCGCGCCGTCTTCGGTCACCTCGGGAAGGTGACGCCAGCAGCGGCCGCATTTATGGTGGGTGGTGCGGCTTACGGATGCAGGGCCGTTAAAGTCGCTTGCTGGGGGCACCAACGAGACTTCAGCGGCGATGCATATCTCTGCCCAATCGAGCCCATCATACTGACCGTCATAAGCAACATGCATCGGCAGACTTACTACAGCCTCAAGGCTACTTCGGATTTCCTTGTCGCGCCGCTTTGGCTCGATCGCCTCGTTGATCCCGTCGCGAATGACCCTGATAGTCTGCCAGCGCTCCATAAACCGCAGATCTTCAACCAGCTCCGGCAGTTCCGGCCACTCCAGCAAATGCACGCTGCCCGCATCGGGATAGCGCGTGGTCCACACCTCTTCCGCCGTGAACACCAGCACCGGCGCGGCATAACGGACCAGCGCCTCGAACAGCACGTTGAGCACGGTGCGATAAGCGCGGCGCTTCATCGTGCCCTGCGGCGCGGCGGGGCCGATATCGCAATAGAGGCAGTCCTTGCGAATATCGAAGAAGAAGGCCGACAGGTCGTTGTTGGCGAAATCGGCAAGCGTGCGGACGTATGTATTATAGTCGAAATCCTCGACCGCCTGTTTCAGCTTCGCGTCCATGTCGGCAAGCAGATGCAGCACATAGCGTTCCAGCTCGGGCATGTCTTCGACCGCGACCTTCTCGCTGTCCTCGAACCCGGCGAGCGCGCCGAGCAGGTAGCGGAAGGTGTTGCGCAGCTTGCGGTACTGGTCGGACACGCCGGCGAGGATTTCCTTGCCGATGCGGTGGTCCTCGGTGAAATCGACCGAAAGCGCCCAGAGCCGCAGGATGTCCGCGCCCGAATCCTTGATCAGCGTCAGCGGATCGATGGTGTTGCCCAGCGACTTGGACATTTTCATGCCCTTGGCGTCCATGGTGAAGCCATGGGTCAGCACCGCCTTGTACGGCGCATGCGCCCGCGTGCCGCAGCTTTCCATCAGCGAGGACTGGAACCAGCCGCGATGCTGGTCCGACCCTTCGAGATACAGGTCCGCCTTGGGGCCGACATAGCCTTCGGGGCGCAGCAGATCGGGCCATTTGCCGCTTTCCAGCACGAAGGCATGGGTGCAACCGCTGTCGAACCACACGTCCAGAATGTCGGTGACGCGCTCATAGTCCGCCGGGTCGTAATCGGGACCGAGCAGAGCAGGGACGGCGGCCTCGTTCCAGCCATCGACCCCGCTCTCGCGGATCGCCGCGACGATGCGGGCGTTGACCGCGGGGTCGCGCAGATACTGGCCGGTCTTGCGATTGACGAACAGCGTGATCGGCACGCCCCAGGCACGCTGGCGGCTGATCACCCAGTCGGGGCGACCCTCGACCATCGAACGGATGCGGTTCTCGCCCTTGGCGGGCACCCAGCGAGTGTCGGTGATGGCTTGGAGGGCGGTGGAGCGCAGAGTCTTAGCCCTCTCCCCTTCAGGGGGGAGGGTTGGGAGGGGGGACTGCGGAGACGTGAGCGACTGCCCCTCTCCTTCCGCCACTGCGTGGCTCCCTCCTCTCCCCTGAAGGGGAGAGGGCATGATGGGAGCATCCATCGGGATGAACCATTGCGGGGTACAGCGGAAGATCACGCGTGCCTTGGAGCGCCAGCTGTGCGGATAGCTGTGCTGGAACGGCGCGGCAGAGAGCAGCGCGCCAGCTGCGCGCAGATCTTCGCAGATCGGGCCGTCGGGCGCGTTTAACTTGGGGTTGATCACCGACATCCGCCGCTCGTCCGCGCCGCCGAGCCAGGCCCAATCGTCGCGATAGCGCCCGTCGCCCTCGACCGCGAACACCGGCTCCAGCCCATGCGCCTTGCATAGATCGAAATCGTCCTCGCCATGGTCGGGTGCCATATGGACGAGGCCGGTTCCCGCATCGGTGGTGACGAAATCGCCGGGCAGGAAAGGGCGGGGCATGGCGAAGAAGCCGCCAAGTGCGTGCATCGGGTGGCGAGCGGTGGCACCGGCGAGATCGGAGCCTCGGTAGATTTTAACGTTGGTTTCACCACTGGCGGGAGCGTCAGTGCCATTCTCGTTCGCTCCTGTGCGGAGTGACAGGGCATAGCAAAGGTCTTCTGCGACCAAATATCTCCGATCGCCGTAATGAACCAAAACGTATTCGAATTCAGGCCCATACGCGAGCGCCTGGTTCACCGGGATCGTCCAAGGCGTCGTCGTCCAGATCACTGCATAGGCACCGACCAGTTCGGGCGCGTTGGGCGCATCGACGATCTCGAATGCCACATCGATCTGCGTGCTGGTAACATCCGCATACTCGACCTCGGCCTCGGCGAGCGCGGTCTTTTCGACCGGGGACCACATTACCGGCTTGGCACCGCGATAGAGCTGGCCGCTTTCGGCGAACTTCATCAGTTCCTGCACGATGGTCGCTTCGGCGGCGAAGTCCATCGTCAGGTACGGATTGTCCCAATCGCCCAGAATGCCGAGGCGCTTCAATTGCTCGCGCTGGGTATCGACCCAGTGCTGCGCATAGGCGCGGCATTCGGCGCGGAAGGCGACCGGATCGACCTCGTCCTTGTTGAGCTTCTTCTTGCGATACTGCTCCTCGATCTTCCATTCGATCGGAAGGCCATGACAGTCCCAGCCGGGAACATAGGGCGCGTCCTTGCCGAGCAGCGACTGGGTGCGGCAGACCATGTCCTTGAGGATATGGTTCAATGCATGGCCGATATGCATGTCGCCATTCGCATAGGGCGGGCCATCGTGGAGGATGAACTTTTCGCGGCCTTTGCGCGCCTCGCGCAGCATGGCGTATAGGTCCTGCTCCTGCCAGCGCGCCAGAATCGCCGGTTCCTTCTGGGCGAGGCCCGCCTTCATCGGGAAGTCGGTCTGCGGCAGAAAGACGGTGTCTTTAAAGTCGGCGGCGGCGCTTGGCGATTGCTCAGTCATAGTGGCTGGCGCTTACGGCGCGGCGGCGTTTCAGGCAAGCAATTCCCGCGCGCGCACGCAGTCGGCATCGATCTGGCGCTTGAGTTCGTCCCAGCCTTCGAACTTCGCCTCGGGCCGGATGAAATGGCGCAGCGCCACCTCGATCGTCTGGCCGTACAGATCCTCGTCGAAATCGAAGAAATGCGGTTCGAGCAATTCCTTGGGCGGATCGAACTGGGGTCGGATGCCAAGGTTCGCCGCGCCCTTCAGCGCGCGGCCATCGGCGAGATGCCCGGTGACGGCATAGATCCCGTATTTCGGCCGCAAATAGCTGCCCATGTCGAGGTTCGCGGTGGGAAAGCCGAGCAGCCGCCCGTTCTTGTCTCCATGCTGGACCACGCCCTGCACTGCAAAGGGCCGGGTCATCAGCCGCTCGGCCTCGTCGGGGCGACCCTCGATCAGGCATTGCCGGATGCGGCTCGACGAGATCACCTCGCCCTGGGTGGTGACGGGGCCGACCGCCTCGCTGCGCAGCCCGAGCAACGCGCCGAGATCGCGCAGCACCTCTATATTTCCGCCGCGGCCCTTGCCGAAGGTGAAATCCTCGCCCGTCACCACGCCGACCGCGCCGAAGCGCTCGATCAGCAGATCGGCGATGAAACTCTCCGCCCGCGTGCTGGCGAGCGTCTGGTCGAAGGCGAAGACCAGCATCGCGTCCGCGCCCGCCTGCCCGAACAGCCGCTGGCGCTGGTCGAGGCTGGTGAGGCGGAAGGGCGGGGTGTCGGGCCTGAAATAGCGCACCGGGTGCGGATCGAAAGTGGCGATGATCGCGGGGCGGCCTTCGCCCTTGGCCCAGCGGATGGCATGCCCGGCCACGGCCTGGTGACCGGCATGAAAGCCGTCAAAATTGCCCAGCGCGATGATGCCCCCGCGCAACCTGTCTGGCAGCCGATCGCTGCCCTCCACCCTGATCATAGGGGCGCCCTATAGGCCCTTGCCGGGCAGGGGTTCAATGCCCTGTTTGAGGATGCGGAGCGTATTGCCTCCCATCACCGCGCGGATTTCCTCCGGCGTGAAGCCGATATCCATCAGCGCCTGCGTGACCTGCACGATCTGGCTGGTGTCGAACCGCGTGGTCACCGCCCCGTCGAAATCGCTGCCCAGCGCGACATGCTGGATGCCGACCAGATCGCGGACATGGGCAATCGATTTGGCGATCATCTTGGGGTCGGTCGAACAGATCGCGCCGTCCCAGTATCCGATGCCTATGATGCCGCCGGTCGCCGCCACAGCGCGGATTTCGGTGTCGGACAGGTTGCGATTGACGCCGCACACCGCCTGCACCCCGCCATGGCTGGAGACGACCGGACGCCGCGCCATCGCCAGGATTTCCGCGACCGCCTTATGGCTCGAATGCGCGATGTCGACGATGATGCCGCGCGCCTCCATCGCGCGGATCATCTGGCGCCCGAACGGGGTCAGCCCGCCCTTGCGCTCGCCATGCATCGATCCGGCCAGCTCATTGTCGAAGAAATGGACGAGGCCAGCCATTCGCATGCCGACGCCATAGAGCCGGTCGAGATTCTCCGCCTTGCCTTCCAGATTCTGCAGCCCCTCGACCGAATAGAGCGCGCCGGTCACCGGCTTGCCCGCTGCGCGTGCGGCGAGCAGCTTGTCGATATCGGCAGGCTCGCGGATCAGCATCAGCCGACCGCCCGATTCCTTCGCCGCTGCTTCCAGCCGCTGACCATGCCACATCGAGCGTTCGTGCACCGAGAACCAGGTCCGCACCGGCTGCAGCTGCGCCATCGCAAGCAACGTGATATTGTCGGTATCGGCCGAGTTGCTGTCGTAGTTCTGGCCCTTGGGCGTCTTCGAGACCGACGAGAAGACCTGCAGCGCGACATTGCCTGCCTCGAGCCGGGGCAGGTCGATCTGGCCACGGCTCGCCTTGTCGAGCAGGTCGCGCTTCCACAGCAAGGTATCGCCGTGCAGATCGGCAATCTGCAGCGTCTCGTGCAGCGCCTTCGCGTCGGCGCGGACCGCCGGCAGCGGCTCGTCGGTGACGATATTGGTCTGCTTCTCGAACAGCCCGGGCAGCACGGTGACGGCGAAGATCAGCCCTGCAACAACGAGCAGGACCAGCCCCAGCAGAATCTTGCGGATCACCGCCGCACCAAAGTCACGAAGCTGAAGGCAGGCCGGTCGCGATGCTCGGAATCGGCGGGGTGATCGGTGCGCGCGCTTTCCTGCCAGACGTCCGGATCGAAGGGGGGCATATGCGTGTCGCCGGGCACGTCGGCATACACTTCGGTCAGCTCGATCCGATCGGCATGCGGCAGGAACAGGGTGAAGATTTCCGCGCCGCCGATCACCGCGACATGCGGCGCATTAGCCGCTGCAATGGCTTCGTCCATGCTGTGCACGACCTCCGCGCCATCCTCCGCCCAGTCCTCATCGCGGGTGAGCACGATATGGCGCCTGCCGGGCAGCAGACCGGGCAGGCTGTCGAAGGTCTTGCGGCCCATGATCATCGGCCGCCCCTGAGTCAGCGCCTTGAAATGGCGCAGGTCCATCGGCAGGTGCCAGGGCAGGGTGCCGTTCGCACCGATGACCCCGTTGCGCGCGCGGGCGAGGACGAGGAATATCTCGGGATGGTTCATGATGCCGCCCCTGAAGCTTCCAGCGTGATGCGTGTGACATGCCCCATCTTGCGACCGGGAAGCGCGCGGTGCTTGCCATAGAGGTGCAGATGGTTGGCGGGATCGGCGAGCAGCTCCGGCCATTGATGCGCTGCCTCGCCGATCAGGTTGCGCATCTGGGCCCCGTGACAGGCAAGCGCGGTCTCGCCCAGCGGCAGGCCGCAGATCGCGCGGATATGGTTCTCGAACTGGCTGGTGAACGCGCCTTCGATCGTCCAGTGCCCGCTATTGTGCACGCGCGGGGCCATTTCGTTGAACACCGGACCATCCCTGGTCGCGAAGAATTCCAGCGTCAGCACGCCGACATAATCGAGCTTTTCCGCAACCTTCGCGGCAAGTGCGCGCGCAGCGGGCACTTGCGCCTCGATCGCGGCGCTCGCAGGAACGCTCGAAAGGTCCAGAATCCCTGCAAGATGCACATTTTCGGCGCTGTCCCAGAAGCGGACCTCGCCCTGGGGCGAGCGCGCCAGGATGACCGAGAATTCCGCATCGAAGGTAACGAAGCCCTCGATGATGGCCGGAACGCCGCCGGCCTCAAACCAGCGGGCGACCGGGTCGTCTCCGGGCATCACCCGCGCCTGGCCCTTGCCGTCATAGCCCATGCGGTTCGACTTGATGATGGCAGGCGTGCCCGCAACCTGCATAGCGGCGGCGACCTCCGCCTCGGTTTGGGCAAAGCCGAACGGCGCGGTGCGTCCGCCAAGTTCGGCGACGAAGCGCTTCTCGTCGATCCGGCTCTGCGCGACTTCGAGCGCGCGCGGCGAGGGGCGCAGGGGGACAAGGCCCGCGATTCCATCGAGCGGCGCGACCGGCACATTCTCCCATTCGTAGGTCACGACATCGCAAGCCTTGGCGAAGGCGGCGAGGGCTTCGCTGTCCGAATAGTGGGCGCAGGTCGTCTCGGCCGAGACTTCGCCCGCGGGGCTGGTCGCCTCGGGGGCGAAAACATGACAGCGATAGCCGAGCTGCGCGGCGGCAAGGCTGAGCATCCGCCCGAGCTGCCCTCCGCCCATGATGCCGATGGTGCTGCCGGGAGGGATGATCGCGCTCATGCCGGACGTTCGCCCACCGAATCGCTCTGCGCCGCACGCCAGGCATCGAGCCTTTCGGCCAGCGCAGGATCATGGAGTGCCAGGATGGAGGCGGCCAGCAGACCGGCGTTCTTCGCGCCCGCAGGGCCGATAGCCAGCGTGCCGACCGGAATGCCGCCAGGCATCTGGACGATCGACAACAGGCTGTCCATGCCGTTCAGCGCCTTGCTCTGCACCGGCACGCCGAGCACCGGGAGCCGCGTCATGCTGGCCACCATGCCGGGCAGGTGCGCCGCGCCGCCTGCTCCCGCGATGATGACCTGAAAGCCCGAATCGACCGCCGTCTTGGCGAAGTTCACCAGCCGGTCGGGGGTGCGATGGGCCGAGACGATGCGGCAATCATGCGCGACGCCGAGCTCGTCGAGCACCGCTGCGGCGCCCGACATGGTGTCCCAGTCCGACTGGCTGCCCATGATGATGGCGACGCGGGTCGCTCCGGCGGTCTGGCGGTCGGGCGTTTCAAGTGGCTCGGCCACGCATGTCTCTCCGCGTAATTGCTGGTCTGGCCAGGGTCTTAAAGGCAAAGCCTGAGACCCGCAATCACCCTGCACGCGAAAAGCATCGAGCCGCGCTAGAGCGCGCCACTGTCCCGCTTGTGCACAGATTATACATGGTGAATGTGATTTAAATCATGCCTGTCCGGGCCTTGCTTGCTATGCCCAAGGTTCAAGGGACCGCGCCGGGGAAGTTTGCAGGCACATATATGAAGATGACCGATGTGCAAGGCGGCCCGGGTGGACAACCACCCCAGGCTGACGTGGCTTTGAGCCACGAGCAGCTCGCCCTGTTGTGCGCTGACCTCAAGCACCAGAACGCGCTGCTGACCGCCCGCGTGCGCCAGCTCGAGGACGAGATCTGCCGCGATACGCTCACCCCATTGTTCAACCGCCGCTATTTCGAGCAGGCGGTGGCGAGCGCGATTGCGCATTGCCAGCGCTACCAGAGCCGGGCCGCTTTGCTGTTCGTCGATGTCGACGACCTCAAGCTGATCAACGACACTTTCGGGCATGCGGCAGGCGACGAGGCGCTGCGCTGCGTGGCAAAGGTGCTGCTCGCCAATGTGCGTTCGACCGATGTCGTCGCGCGGATCGGCGGGGACGAGTTCGCCCTGATCCTGGGCGCGATCGGCGAAGGCGATGTCGAGCACAAGGTCGCACAGCTGACCGCCGGGATCGCGGCCTGCCGCGTCGGCCATGGCGAGGCAGCGACCAGCCTGTCGGCCACCTTCGGCCATGCTTTCGTCCACCCCGATGACGAGGCGGAGCAGGTCTTGGCGCGGGCCGACGACCATATGTACCGGCTGAAGCGGTCGCGCGCGACCGTGCGCTGATCCTCCTTCGGCCGTCCGACGGCCAAGCATTTGCCGTGTCTTAAACCTTTTGCTTTACCGGGCTTTACATGCGCCCGTGGCAAAAAATCCTTCTTGCAATCGCGTTCAGCGTCGTGGCGACGCTTGTGGCGCTGGAGACGCTGGTCCTGGCGACGGGCGAGCCGATCGAATTCATCTACTGGGCCTTTGGCATCGTCTGCCCGATCGTCGTCTCGGCACCGACCAGCTATGTGCTGGTTCGCCAGGCCGAGGCAAACCGTCGGCTCAATCTCGAACTGCTGGTGGCGCAGCGCGAACTGCTCACGCGGGCGGATCGCGATCACCTGACCGGTGTGCTGAGCCGTGCCGCCTTTTACCGCCATGCCGCTGCCTATGCGGGCGACGCGCCGGCGAGCGTGCTGCTGGTCGATATCGACCATTTCAAGGCGATCAACGATGGCCATGGGCATGCGCTAGGCGACGCGGCGCTGAGGCTGGTTGCATCGACGCTGCAGGCGGCCCTGCGACCCGACGATCTTCTCGGCCGGGTCGGCGGCGAGGAATTCGCGGTGCTGCTCAGTGAAATGCCGTTGCCGCTGGCGCTGGCGATCGCCGAGCGGGCTCGCGGCGCCATTGCCGGGCTGTGCATGCGATCGGCAGATGGCTTGCGGGTCGGCCTTTCTATCTCAATCGGCGTGGCCAGCTATGATGCAGGAGCTTCGCTCGACGCTGCGCTCGCGCAGGCGGATGAAGCCATGTACCGCGCCAAGCGCGAGGGGCGCAATCGCGTCATGGTTGCCCGTTGAAGCGATCCTTGCCGACCTGGTCATGGCGACCCGAATGGCGCCTGATTTTATGCTTATTTGCCCTTGAGCAGTGCTTCTGACCAAGACAGGGCGTATTTGGTTAGTCTTAAGCTTTCGAGATTAACCGGATTTGCATGAGCCCGCTCAAGAAAATCCTGTTCTGTGTCGCGTTTGGCGTCCTGGTGACTTTGATTGGTCTAGAGGCGATGGTGCATGCGCTGCACGAAAGTGTCGATTGGCCGTTCTGGGTCTTTGCCGTTGTATCGCCCGCTGCCGTTACGGCAACCATCAGCATCGTGCTGGTCCGGCAGATCGAGGCCAATGGCCAGCTCGCTGCGCAATTGCTCGACATGCAGACTGATCTGCTGATCCGGGCCGATCGGGACGCGCTGACGGGGGTGATCAATCGCGCAGCCTTCTACCGCGATGCCGCAGCCTATGCCGATGAGGCCCCGGCATGCGTGCTGCTGGCGGATATTGATCATTTCAAGGCGATCAACGACGAGCATGGCCATGCCGCTGGCGACGAGGCGCTGAAGCTGGTGGCATCGACCCTGCAGGCGGCGCTGCGCCCCGACGATCTGCTGGGGCGGGTCGGCGGCGAGGAATTCGCGATGCTGTTGTGCGGCCTGCCATTCGGCCTGGGCATGACGATTGCGGAGCGTGCGCGCGGTGCGATCGATGCCCTGGAGTTCCGATCGCCCGAGGGTGAACCGATTGCGCTGTCGATCTCGGTCGGGGTCGCGCCCTATCGCGCCGGCTGGTCGCTCGACAATGCACTCGCGCAGGCCGATGCGGCGATGTACGGTGCAAAGCGCAGCGGTCGCAACCGGGTGCATGCCGCCGCCTGAAAGCGCCGATCATCTGGCCTCATCGTCGGGACAGTTGCAACCCGTTGATTGCGCTGCAATGTTGCCCCCTCAAGGACAGAGGGGTTTGCCATGAAGATGAAGATGCTCGCCGCATTGCTCGGCTGCGCGATGCTTGCCGTGCCCGCCGCTGCGCAGCCAGGACCGCCACAGGCGGCACCGGATGTCGATTATGCGGTGCAGCTCACACAGGGCGATATCGTCCTCAAGGATTTCCGCTTCGGCACCGGCGAGGTGCTGCCCGAATTGCGGATGCACTATGCGACGCTCGGAACGCCGAAGCGCGACGCGCAAGGCCGTGTCACCAATGCGGTCATGGTGCTGCATGGGACCGGCGGCACCGGGCTGCAGTTCCTGCAACCGCAATTCGCCCAGGAGCTGTTCGGCCCGGGCCAGCCGCTCGATATCACCAAATACTACATCATCCTGCCTGACAATATCGGGCACGGCAAATCATCCAAGCCCTCGGACGGGCTCCGGATGCGCTTCCCTGCCTATGATTATACCGACATGGTGCGTGCGCAGCGGCAGATGCTGGTCGAGGGATTGAAGGTCGATCGTCTGCGGCTGATCATGGGCACCTCGATGGGCTGCATGCACGGCTTCGTCTGGGGTCAGGTCGATCCGGGCTTTGTCCAGGCGATGATGCCGATGGCCTGCCTGCCGATGCCGATCGCGGGGCACAACCGCATGTGGCGCAAGGCGGCGATCGAGGGAATCAAGGCCGATCCGGCCTGGCAGGGCGGCAATTACACCAGCCCGCCGGTCATGGGCCTGCGCGTCGCGGCCAGCCTGTTGCAGGTCGCGGGCTTCGCGCCGCTCTATCTGCAAAAGGCCTATGGCACGCGCGATGCGGCCGATGCCTATATCACCCAGCGGATCGAGGCTTCCATGAAGGGCATCGACGCCAATGACATCATCTACCAGATCGAATCCTCGCGGAATTACGACCCTTCGAAGACGATCGAGGCGATGACCATGCCGGTCACCTGGATCAACTCGTCGGACGATTTCATCAATCCCTGGGACTATGGCGTCGCCGAGGATTTCGGCAAGCGGCTGCCCGATGGCAAATATCTGCTGATCAAGGCGACCGACGAGACGCGCGGGCACAGCACGCACACCTGGGCCAAGTTCTGGAAGGACGAACTGGTGGCGCTGCTCAAGCGCAGCGAGAAATAGCCGGGCTCAGTCCTTGGGTGCGTAGGTCTGGTCGGCGCTGGGGAAGCTGCGGTTACTCACTTCCCCGGCATAGCTCTTTACCGCAGTCTCGATGACCTCGGCGAGGTTCTCGTAGCGCTTGACGAAGCGCGCGGTGCGCTCGAACAGCCCGAGCATGTCCTCGGTGACCAGCACCTGGCCGTCGCAGCGCGCCGATGCGCCGATGCCGATGACCACGGCGGACACCGCTTCGGTCACCGCGATCGCGATCGGTTCGACCACGCCCTCGACGACGATCGCGAAGGCACCCGCCTCGTCGAGCGCTTGTGCATCGGCGACGATCTTGTCCGCCTCACTGTCCGACCTTCCGCGCGCGGCATAGCTGCCCAGGATATTGATCGCCTGCGGGGTGAGGCCGACATGGCCGACCACGGGAATGCCACGTTCGGTGAGAAACTTGACCGTCGGCGCCATCGCCGCGCCGCCCTCGAGCTTCACCGCCGCCGCGCCGGTTTCCTTGAGCAGCCGTGCGGCGCTGGCAAAGGCCATCTCGGGCGAGGCTTCGTAGCTGCCGAACGGCATGTCGATGACGACGATGCTGTGATAGCTGCCACGCACCACGGCTGCGCCATGCGCCGCCATCATCTCGAGCGTCACCGGCACGGTGCTCGGCAGGCCATAGATCACCTGGCCAAGCGAATCGCCGACCAGCAGCATGTCGCAATGCGGATCGAGCAGCTGCGCCATGCGCGCGGTATAGGCGGTCAGCATCACCACCGGCTGCTCGGTCACGCCCGCCTGCTTGCGCCGCTGGATCGCAGGCACGGTCAGGCGCTTCATCGGCGCAGGGGTGGGATTGGCGCGGCTGGTCGACGTGTCGAGCGTGTAGGTGGTGGACATGGACGCCGGTGTAGCGGGGGCAGGGGCGGGGTGCAAACCTAACCTATGTGCAACGCTTGCTTGCCTTGTGCGTCCGACACGGCGACAAGGCGTTGTTTCTTCTGGCTCGGGTGATTTCAGGCATGCTGCGAATCCTGGTTTTCGCGCTGGCGGCGCTTACCGCTACCGGCACGGCGCTCAGTCTGCTGACCAGCTATCGCTGGTATATCCGCATGTGGGATTTTCCCCGCCTGGGGCTGATGGTGCTCGCGCTGATCGCCCTGGTGCTGGCGATCCCCATCCTGTCCGGTTGGGCGCGCGGCATCGTGGTCGCACTGATGCTGCTGGTGGTCGGCTGGCAGGGCTTTCGCATCTATCCCTATACTCCGCTCGCCAAGACCGAGGTGGCGCAGGCGGTGACCAAAAAGGAGAACTGCATCTCCGCCTTCTCATTCAACGTGCTGCAGACCAACCGCGACTATCAGCGCACGATCGACCTGATCGACCGCGAGGACCCTGATATCGTGCTGCTGCTCGAGACCGACCAGGGCTGGGAAAGGGCATTGAAGCCGGTGATCGACCGCTATCCGCACCGGCAATCGGCCCCGCTGCCCAACCTCTATGGCCTGATCTTCCTGTCGCGGCTGCCGGTGGAGGATGCCGAGATCACCTGGCTGATCGATACCGAGACGCCCTCGGTCTTCGCGACCATCTCGACCGGGGCAGGGGCCAAGTTCCGCTATATCGGCCTGCACCCGCGTCCGCCCCAGCCGGGCGAGGACACCGCCAAGCGCGATGGCGAGATCGCGATCGCCGCGCGCCATGCCAAGCTCACCGATCTGCCGGTGCTGGCCATGGGCGATTTCAACGATGTCGCCTGGTCGCGCACCTCGCAGATGTTCAAGCGGATCGGCGGCTATCTCGACCCGCGCGTCGGGCGCGGGCTCTATGCGACCTTCCCGGCGAACCTTCCCGGCCTGCGCTGGCCGCTCGACCACCTGTTCATGTCGCCCGATTTCACCCTCGTGCAAATGAAGGTGCTGGAAAATGTCGGGTCGGACCATCTGCCGGTGGCGGCCACCGTGTGCCTCGCGCCGCGCGCGGCCAAGGTACTGAACGACGAGCCCGAAAAGCCCGATGCTGCGGATCGCAAGGACATGGTCATGTCGATCCGCGACGGCAAGAAGGCGGCGATCGAGGAAGGGACAGCTTCGGGGGAGAAAGCCCCTAAGCCTTGATCAGCGCCCCGTGATCATCGAACAGCTGCCACCGCTTCGGCGACATTGTCGGAGAACAGCCCGTCGATCCCGGTGGCGAGGAACGCCTTGATCTCCGCGCCGACTTTACCGACCGCAACCGGGCTGTCGCCTGCCTTGAACTCGGCAGGCAGGAAATAGTTCTCGCGCCGGAAGGTCCAGGCATGCACCTTGAGCCCGGCGGCATGCGCATCGGCGACGATGCGCGTCGGCGCGGCCAGCCTGCCATCGGCGGTTCGCGGAATGACCATCGCCTTTTCGAGCCCCACGCCATCGGCATAAAGCGCGATTTCGGCGAGGCCCTCGGGCGTGCTCATCGCGGCATAGGTTACGCCGGGCTGGTCGGGCGGACCGGCCACGCTCGCCATCAGCTGGATCAGCGGCAACTCGGTCATGGCATTGAGGCGCTTGAGGTTATCGACCTCGAAGCTCTGGATAAACACAGGGTCATCCGCGCCGTCATAACCCGCCTTGGCGAGCGTTGCGACCAGCCGCTCCTCAAGCGGCAGGCCAAGCGCGCGGAAATGGCTCGGGTGCTTGGTCTCCGGGTACAGGCCGATGCGCCGCCCGGTCTCCTGCTCGCGCCGCTTCACCAGGGCGATGATTTCGTCGAGCGTCGGTACATCCCATTGCCCGTCATAGGCGGTGTTGGCGGGGCGAAGCTGCGGCAGCCGCTCCCTGGCGCGCAGCGTCTTGAGCTCGGCGAGCGTGAAATCCTCGGTGAACCAGCCGGTCAGGCTCTGGCCGTCGATCGTCTTGGTCGTCTTGCGCTCGGCAAATTCGGGGTGTGCGGCGACATCGGTGGTTTCCGAAATCTCGTTCTCGTGTCGCGCGACGAGGATGCCGTCCTTCGTGCTCACCAGATCGGGCTCGATGAAATCCGCGCCCTGGTCGATCGCGAGTGCATACGATCCCAAGGTGTGCTCGGGCCGCTCGCCGCTCGCGCCGCGATGCGCAATGACGATCGGTCCGTTCGCAGCCATGGCGAGCGCCAGCGCCGCCAGGATCACGCGACGACCTCGACACCCTTCCAGAAGGCGAGCCGGTCGCGGATGTCCTTCGCCGCATCCTTGGGCTCGGGATAATACCAGACCGCGTCGGTATTGGTCTTGCCGTCGACCTCGAGCGAATAATAGCTCGCCGTGCCCTTCCACGGGCAGAAGCTGGTGGTGTCGCTGGGCACCAGCAGATCGGCGCGCACATGCTCACGCGGGAAATAATGATTGCGCTCGACGACGACGGTATCGTCGCTTTCGGCAATGACGGTGCCGTTCCAGATGGCCTTGGGCATTTTCGGGTCTCCTCAGCTCGCGATAGTCTCGTCACCCCAGTGCAACGGGGTCCCGCTTCTTCACAGGGGTCAGCGATCATAGCGGGATTCCCGCGTTCGCGGGAATGACGATGATGTATCGACAGGTCCTAAACGCCCAAGCTGACAGGCATGTGACAGCCCGGCTCAGCCCAGCGCTGCCGCCCAGGCATCGGGCTTGAAGCCGACCAGCACGCCGCCGGGATATTCCAGCACCGGGCGCTTGATGAGCGAAGGCTGTTCCACCATCAGCGCGATGGCCTTCGCCCGGTCGATCCCTGCCTTGTCGCTATCGGGAAGCTTGCGGAACGTCGTCCCCGCCTTGTTGAGCAACAGCTCCCAACCGACCGCATCGGCCCAGGCATCCAGCTTCTCCGCGCTGATCCCGGCCTTCTTGTAGTCATGAAAGTCATGAGGCACGCCCTGACCCTCCAGCCAGGTCCGCGCCTTCTTCATCGTGTCGCAATTGGGGATGCCGTAGATCGTGGTCATCGCAAGCCTCCTCACCGACGCCCGATAAACCCGCGAATATCACGCGACAATTTGCTGAGGTCCGTCTCGTTCACGTACATCATGTGCCCAGCGTCATAGCGGGTATATTCGATGCGGTCGGTGGGGATGCCGGTGCGGGTGAGCGAATATTCCGCGCCGAAGAACGGGGTGGCGAAATCGTACCAGCCCTGGGCGACAAGGACGCGGAGGCCGCTATTCTCGCGCAGCGCGCGGCCGATATAGGGCGCGACATTCTTGTAATAGCGCGATTCGCCGCCATTGCCGGGCAGGTCCCAGTCCCAGTCGCTCACGCCGCCGATCGTGACATATTGCCGCTCGGGGCTGAACTTCAGCTCCTGCCGCACATAGGCGTTGAGTGCGGCGGTATAGCTGCCGTCGATGCCATAGAAGCTGGGATCGTTGTCGGGCTCTTCCCCGGCATTGTCATAATCCTTGCCGGTATATCGCGCATCGAGCCGGCCGACCACCAGACCACGGTCGCGCAGCAGCTCCTTGTAGAAGCGGCCCGGCGTCACCCGCAGATCGGCATTTTCCAGATATTGCTCGGACAGACCGGTATAGCGCGCAAGCTTGGCGCGGATCGCCGCTCGCTCCTCGCCGACCAGCGCGCTGCCCTTCATCAGCGCGGGCAGATATTCGTTGGTTGCAAAGGCCCGCGCCTCCTGCGCCAGCGCATCGGGGCCGGGGCCCGAGGCGGCGGGCTGCGTCTTGCCGTGATAGAGCGCGGTCACCGCCATGCTCGGCACCATCAGCACATAGGGCATCTCATTGCCCGGAACCTCGGCCTGCGCCCCGAAATCGAGAATGGTCGAGATCAGCAGCAGGCCATTGAGCGCCACGTCGTTATACGTGCCTTCCAGCTCGTTCGCGACGGCGGCGGTGCGGGTGGTGCCATAGCTTTCGCCACCCAGGAACTTGGGCGCGTTCCAGCGGCCATTGTCGCTGAGCCACTGGCGGATGAACTGCGCGACCGACTTGGCGTCCTTGGTGACGCCCCAATATTCCTTGGGGTCGGTGTCGCCGAGCGCAGTCGAAAAGCCGGTGCCGACCGGATCGATGAACACGATGTCGGTCACGTCGAGCAGGCTGTCGGGATTGTCGATCAGCCGATAGGGCGGCGCGCCATCGTCGCGGCCGTCATTGGGGATGGCGACGCGCTTGGGGCCGAACGCGCCCATGTGCAGCCAGAGCGAGCCCGATCCGGGGCCGCCATTGAACAGGAAGGTGACCGGGCGGTTCGGCTCGGGCGCATCCTTGACATAGCTGACCGAGAAGATCCTCGCCTTCGGGTTGCCCTTTTCGTCCTTGAGGAAGGTGTCGCTGGCGGTGGCGGTATAGGCGACGCGCTGGCCGCCGAAGGTGCCGCTGTGCTTGGTCACCGAAACCATCGGCTCGATCTTGGCAGGTGCTGCCTTTTCCTGCGCCTTGCCACCGTCCTGCGCGGAGAGCGGCAGGGGCGAAAGACACAGGCACAGGGCCAGAGCGGACGAAGCGAACCGGTTCAGCATGTTGGGGACCCTCTCAGCGCGGAATCAACATTCCGTATACGTTTCAGCTGATTGGCATGATCGCCCCATGCTTGGCAAGCAGTGCCGCGATCAGGCAGGCTGCAAGGGTCGCTGACCGATCGAGGTGAAGCGGCGCGGACCGAGATCGAGCCGCAAGGGGCCGACGCGCGGGCCGGGCGGATTGCTCTCCTCGCCCAGCACGAACGACTGGGTGACCGCATAACGCGTGCCGTCCGGGCCGTTATAGCCGATCCAGATGTGCACCAGCGGCACGAACAGCATGCGGCCCTGCATCGCGATCGGCTCGATCTGGCCGAGCGGCAAGCGAATCTGGCCCTCGCAGCGCTGGGTACTGCCGGGGTCGATATCGGCGATCTTCTGCAGATGCGGAAGCAGGCTGTCGCCGCGCATCGGGTCGATCGTCGGCGGCATGCCCTTGCGCGCCTGAACGATCGCACCGTGCAGCGCGATGTTGCTTACGGACATGTCGGACATGTTGGTGACGCCCAGATGATAGCGCGCCACTGCGTTCACCAGCGTCACGTCGATGCCCAGCGTCGTGTAGTCGAGCAGCAGGCGCGGGACCACCGGCGCGGGGGTTTCACCGCCGAGCTGATGCCGCTGCGGCACGCCCGGCGGGGCTCCGAGCGAGGCCGACGCGCCACCGGCGGAATCGGCGAGCGCCGAATCGGGCAGGATTTCGTCCATGTCCGCCTCTTCCGCCTCGGGCGGCGGCGCCATGACGGGCGCGCGAGCGGTGGCCGGGATGGCTGGCGGCGGTGGTGTCGCTGCGGCGGTGCGCCAGCTTCCTGCCATCTGCGCAGCGTCGAATTTCAAATCCGCTTGCGGTTGAAGCTGAGGCTGAGGCTGCGGCTGAGGCTGAGGTGCGGCTGGGCGCGGTGCAGGGGCAGAAGGCGCGGCCACCTTTGGCTGCTGGCGCAGCGGCGGGGTCGGCACCGTCTCGACCGGCTGCAGATGCACCGGCGTGTCGGCAGCGACGGCGGGCTTGGGCTTGCGCGAGCGCAGGCCCATGAACACCAGGCTCGCCAGCGCGACCAGGCCAGCGGCAGCCCACCACCAGATCGAGCCGGCGTCTTCAACCTCGGCAGGGTCGGTCTCCGGCGTGGTTGCCGGATCGGGCTCGGAAAGGCCCGGCAGTTCGGGCACGGGCAGGGCGTCGGTTGCAGGGAGTTCGGCGGCGGGAGCCTGAGCAGACGGCTCAGCCGAGCTGACCGGCGTATCGGGCGCGGGTGAGGGGGCTGGCGCCGCGACAGGCGCTTGCACGCGCGGCTGCGCTTGCGGCTGCTGCGCCGCCGGGCGTGGGCTGGCAGGGCGTGGACGCGGCGTTTCCTGCGCGCGCGGGGTCTGCTGGCGCGGAGTCTGCTGGCGCGGCACCGGGGTCGGCGCGATCGTCGCCACCGGGGGACGCGGTGCGGGCTCGGCGGGTTCATCCGTCCGGCGCGGCGGGGTCGATTCGGCATCGACCGGACCTTGCACGTCGGATGGCGGCTGTGGGCTCGGCTGCGCCCCTGCCGGGAGCGAGAAGCTGCCAGGATTGTCCTGCGCCATGCCGGGCGCACTCAGGCCGAGCAGGCCTGCTGCCAATAGCGTCCCAATGATCTTGCGGCCGTCACCGTTCATGCCGACGAAATTCCCCGTATAGCTGATGCGGCCGGCGCGCGTGCGACCGGTCCGACAAAAGGCTGACCATCCCCAGTTGAAGCATCCGCCACGCGGTCTGAGCGCTTAATCGGCGCTGAATGCGGGGCGGGAGATGACATCAGCCGTGTGCCGCATTAGATGAGGCGCATGACTGATCAACCCCAAACACGCTTTCTGGGCAAAGACAGCCCCATGCCGACCTCTCCCGAAGAGGCGGTGCTGGACTATGTGCCCAATCCTCGTCCCGGCAGGCCATATCTGGTG
Source organism: Blastomonas sp. 34TW (assembly GCF_059803595.1). NCBI lineage: Bacteria > Pseudomonadati > Pseudomonadota > Alphaproteobacteria > Sphingomonadales > Blastomonadaceae > Blastomonas > Blastomonas sp. 34TW. The sequence goes on along the minus strand of NZ_JAPFGW010000006.1, from coordinate 112,950 downwards.
CGCTTCACCGCGCCCGAGTTCACCTCGCTCTGCCCGGTCACCGGGCAGCCCGATTTCGCGCATCTGGTCATCGACTATGCACCCGACAGGGTGATGGTCGAATCCAAGTCGCTGAAACTGTTCCTGGGCAGCTTCCGCAACCATCAGGCCTTTCACGAGGACTGCACCGTCGGCATTGCCGAACGGCTGTTCGAAGAGATGCAGCCGCACTGGCTGCGCATCGGCGGATACTGGTATCCGCGCGGCGGCATCCCGATCGACGTGTTCTGGCAATCGGGCGAACCGCCGCAAGGGCTGTGGCTGCCGCCGCAGGACGTTCCGGGCTATCGCGGGCGGGGCTGATTACAGCCCCAGCGCGGCGAGGATCGCGGCCCAGCTCACCAGCTTGAAATTCTGCGTGCCGCCGCCATTGTCGCCGTCCTGCGCGATGAACAGGCCGCGTTCGAAGCCGGGGCCGTAATTGCCGACCGCCAGCTCGATCCCGTCGGTTTCCGACGTGCCGTCGAGCGCGCCGCCGTTGATGCGGAAGCGCCCGAGCAGCTTGCCATTGGCGGTGTCGAACACCGCATAGGCATGGTCGCCCTGGCTCGAGGCGACGAGCAGGCTGCTTGCGCCTTCGCGCGTGGCAAGCGCCAGCCCCTCGACATCGGCGACCAGCTGCTTGCTGTCGGCGGCGGCGAACAGCACCGGTGCGGCCTCGGGGCGCGCGGGGTCGATCTTCCAGATGCCGACATCCTCTTCACCGACATAGAGCGCGCCGGTCGCCGGATCGACCACGCAGCCTTCGATCTGAGTCTTGAGCTTCCAGGTCGCGCCGGCGCTGTGCTCGACTTTCCCGTCCTTGTGCGTGATGCTGATCTGGCGGACGGTGCCGTCCTTGATCGCGGCATAGGCGGTCATCGCATCGGGCGCGCCGACCATCGCGATGCGCGGCGCAGCGGTGACGCACACGCCATAGCCTTCGCCCACGCCGCTCGGCACGCTCGCGAGCGAAGCAAGCGAACCGGTGGCCGGATCGAGCAGGAACAGCGCAAGCTTGGAATTGACGGGATCAGTGCGGTCGCTGGCGATGACGACAATGCCATGCTCGCCTGCGAACAGAGTCACATTGTTATAGCGTCCGGTCAGCGAGGAGCCGCGCACCTTGCCGTCCATGCCATAGACATACAGCCCGGCCTTCTTGTCGGTGCCGACGATGAGGCTGGCGGCGGGATTGGCCGGGTTGCGCCAGATCGCCGGATCGTCCGCCGCATCGGCATTGGCGGTGCCGACGGGCACGGTTTCCGCCGTGGCAGGCACATCGACGGCCGGCAGCGCATTGGCGATTCGGGTCTCGAGCGGGATTTCCTTGGGCGCGCAGGCACCGGCCAGCAGAGCGAAAAGGCTCGCCCCGAAAAGGGGGATGGAAGAACGAGCGGCCATGACGGGAAATCCTTTGTCGAAGTGAATTTGCGGTATGGGGCCGCTGCCACGTCGATATGGCGCGCTGATGACAGTTTTGTGCAAGAACTGACGCAAATCTGAAACCTGAAGTTCATCCACCCGTCTTGGAGCGCTGTTAGCGGCGCGCCGAACGCAGCCGATCCGGCTGTTTGATTCGGGGGGAAACTCATGACCAATATTTTCGGTTTCAACCGTGCGACGCGCTGCACGCTGCTCGCGGGCATTGCCGGGTTGGCGATGCTGCCCGTGCTCGCTTCGGCGCAGGACGCTGTGGCCGAAGAGCAGCCGCGCGACAGCGACCAGGAGATTACGACCTCGCAGGATATCGTGGTCCAGGGCCAGATCGGCTACCGCAACCGTGTCGACGGCGCCGAGCCGGTGCTCGAATATGGCACCGAATATTTCCAGCGCTTCGAGCCGCTGACCGCCGGCGACGCCCTTAAGCGCGTGCCCTCGGTCACCTTCCTCTCGGACGTTATCGAAAGCGACGGTCCGCGTCTGCGTGGTCTGCCGCCGGGCTATACCCAGATCCTGATCAATGGTGAGCGCGTTCCCGGCGGCCAGGCTGACCGTTCGTTCTTCCTCGACCGCATTCCGGCCGAACTGATCTCGCGGGTCGAGATCGTGCGCTCCAACTCGGCACGGCGCACGGGCGATGCGGTAGCGGGTTCGCTCAACATCGTGCTGCGCGACGGTTATCAGCTCGACGGCGGCTATGTGCGCGGCGGTGCGCTTTATTATGATGACGAGGAATTCGAACCCAGCTTCGGCGCGGTGTTCGGCGGCAAGGTCGGCCCGGGCCGTCTGCTGGTCGGTGGCAATTTCCAGGGGCGTCACAACCCCAAGCTCAAGTCGAGCCTGCGCTACAGCGACTCGCCCGAGAATAATCCCAGCTTCGCAACGCAGGACTTCGTCAATCGCGAGGATCAGACCGACACGCGCGACGGCAAGGATTATTCGGTCAACGCCACTTATGAGATCGATGGCGGCGATACGAACTTCCAGATTCGCGGCTTTTATGTCCGCACGGATCGCACTGAGTCCGAGCGCAGCTACGAGTATAACAGCCCGACCGCGATCAACGGTCCAGTGCGTAATGGCGCTGCCAGCGGCAACCTGCTGACCGACAATGCGAATGTGAACGAGATTGATCAGGAAAACTATACGATCGACGGAAAACTCTCGCACGAATGGTCGGCGGGCAAGACCTCGCTACGCATCGGTTATGCCAATTTCACCGACAAGCAGCGCGAGACCGAATTCGAGGTCGATTTCGACCGGGCAACCCCACGTTTCACCGGCGACCTGACCACAACCGACATCGACGACAGCGAATTCACGGTTAAGCTGGAGCATGCCGTCGATCTCAGCGATGAGATCAAGCTGGTTTTTGGCGGTTTCTATCAGGACAAGGATCGCGACACCGCAATCCTGACGGTGCGCAACCGCTTCAATGTGGCTGCGGCGCGAAACTGGAACCAGTTCCAGCAAAACCCGACCAGCCTCAACACCGCCTTCGGCGCACTCGCTCCCGAGCCGGGCAGCGTGAACACCATCGAGGAACGTCGCATCGACGGCTTTGCGCTGGTCGAAGGTCGCCACGGCGGCTTCTCCTGGGAAGCCGGCCTGCGCTACGAGACGACCGACCTGAACATCGTCGATGCGACGGTTCCGGCTGCCGGCGTACAGGGCAACGACTATGAGAAGCTGCTGCCCTCGGCCTCGTTCAAATACGACATCACTGACCGCGATCGGATCATCGGCTCGGTGGCGCGCACCAACCGTCGTCCGGAGTTCAACTTCATTTCGCCTGCGCTGCTGGAATCGGAACTGGGCGATAACGATCTCCTTGGCAATCCGCAGCTCGACCCGGAGACCGCCTGGGGCATCGATCTGGGCTATGAGCGTCGCATCGGGCGCGGCGGTATCGTCGGCATCAACTTCTTCTACCGTGACGTCCAGAACCTGATCGAGCTTACCAATACCGGCAGGGTCGGTTCGGAAGGTGCGGGCACGTTTGTGTTCCAGCCGCGCAATGTCGGCGACGGCAAGGTCTATGGCGTGGAATTCGACATGTCGACCGACCTCGGCTTTCTTGGCCTTCCGGATACGGGCATTTTCGGCAACGTGTCGTATCTCGACAGCGAGATCACCGATATCTTCGGCGACCGCCGGTTCAACGACCAGTCGAAATTCGTCTACAATTTCGGCGCGATCCAGGACCTGAAATCGATCGGGATGGCCTTTGGTGCCACTTATCGCAAACAGGGCCGCGCAGTGGGGCGGGTTATCGGTGAGGAAGTCACCACCACCTATGGTGCTGATCTGGAAATTTTCATCGAAAAGCGCTTCGGCAACAGCCTGACGATCCGCGCCGTTGGCTCGAACCTGCTCAACGGCAAGAAGCGCGAAGTGTTCAACAAGTTCACCACGGTCGATGATCAGATCGACCGCAGCTTCGACGAATACGAGCTGGAGTCAGAAGAGGCTGGACCGGTCTTCCAGTTGATTGCACGCTACGCCTTCTGATCGCCCTGCCATTGCCGGGGGCTCGCTTCAGCCTCCGGCAATTGCCGCTTCCGTAAACCTGCACAAATCGCTACATTGCGGCCATGCCTGACTCCGCTGCCATCCGCCATGACCATCCCATCAGCGTCGATCCGTCCGAGATCGACTTCATGGGGCATGTGAACAACGCCCATTATCTCAAATGGGTGCAGGATGCGGTGATCGCGCACTGGCAGAATATCGCGCCGCCCCAGGCGGTGGCCGAGCATCTGTGGGTCGCGCTGAAGCACGAGATCACCTATCGCAAGCCCGCGTTTCTGGACGATCACGTGATCGCATCGGTCATGCTGGAAAAGGTGCATGGCGCGCGCGCCTTTTACGAGACCATCATCCGCCGCGGCGAGGATGTGCTGGCCGAGGTCAAGTCGAGCTGGTGCTGCCTCGACGCCGAAACGCTGCGCCCCGCGCGGCTGGCCGAGGATATCAAGCGGCGCTTTTTCGGCAGCTGACCCCTATCCGATCAGCCGATCAGCCCCAGGTTGATCAGGATCGTCAGGAACAGCAGCACGACGATAGCCGTGCAGCCTAGCAGCAGCGCCAGCCGGAAAATCCCGCCGATCCGCGACGTGCCATAGGCGTGGCGCAGCTGCCGGTACATGTGGAACGGCGCATAGAACAGCGCGGCGGTGATCACCAGACCCGGCATGAGGTTGAATTTCACCGACAATGTCACGACGATGAACAGCAGCGACATGAATGCGATCGAATAGGTTGTGAACACCGCATGGTCATAGAAGCGGTGGCCACGCCTCCCGATAGTGGCCAGCCAGACGAACGGGATCGATAGCGGAATCAGAAGCCAGGCGAATTTGTAGCCATTCGACTGCATCTTGTAGAGAAGCAGCTCCGGGTTCTTCTTGGCCTTGGCTGCGACTTTGTTGATCCACGCGTCGAAAGCGGGAAAGCCGGTGTTGACGTCGGTGTTGAACTCGAAATTTTCCGGGATCGGGGTGCCGTCTTCGGCCAGCAGCTCGGGATAGCGCGGCTTGCCCCCGGTCGCGAAGCTCAGCCCGTTCGCATCGGTTTTGAATTCCCGGATCTGCGCTTCGATCTTGGCGCGGGCCGGGGAATCCGCGGGCAGCTCTTTGAGCTCGGCCTCGCGCTTGGCGATCTTCTCTTCCAGTTTCGTCAGTTGGGCACGCATCGCGCCGCGCCAGTCGCCATTGTTGATGTCGACCAGATTGACGCCTTCTGATGCGGCCGATCCCGGTTTTTCTCCGGTGAAATTGGGCGAGCCGACATAGGAGAAGATTGCGAACATCAGGAAGATCGCAAACAGGAACAGCGCCATCGGGCTGATGAATTTCGCCCGTTCGCCGTGAATGTAGCGGCGGGTGAGGTGCCCCGGTTGCCAGGCGAGCAGCGGCAGCGTGTTCCAGAACTTGCCGTCGAAATGCAGCACCCCGTGCAGGATGTCGTGCCAGAAGGCCGAGATCGAGCGATGCACATGCGCCGCCTGACCGCATTGGTGGCAGTGCGGGCCGGCAAGGATCGTACCGCAGTTGAGGCATTGGCCATGGCCTTCGGCATGCGCTTCGCCTGCCTTGGGTTCGGCGACGCGCGCCCACATTCCGCCCTCGGCAATAGCGCCTGCCATTTCAAATTCGCCGCTCATTGCCGTTGTTGCCCCGCCGCCCTGTGTCTCGGCTGCCAGTGTACTGGCCATGGCAAAACCGGCCAAGCAAATTGTCTGGATCACGCCCCGGACTTTTGCCGTTGCGCGGGGCAATCGCGTGCGGCTAGGGCAGGGGAATGGCCCATTTCGATCCCAAGACCTATCGCAATGCACTGGGGCAGTTTGCCACCGGCGTTACCATCGTCACCACGCGCGATGCCGATGGCGTCCCGGTGGGAGTGACGGCGAACAGCTTCAACTCGGTGTCGCTCGATCCGCCACTGATCCTGTGGTCGCTGGCCCGCTCGGCCCGGTCGATGGCGGCGTTCGAGCAGGCTGGACAGTTCGCGGTGCACATCCTGGCGAGCGATCAGGACGATCTTTCCAACCGCTTCGCCTCCCGGATCGAGGACAAGTTTGCCGGGCTCGATATCGGGGAGGAGGGGCCGCCCAACATCCAGGGCTGTTCGGCAAGGCTGATCTGCAACACGCGGCATCTTTACGAGGGCGGCGATCATGTGATCATGGTCGGCGAGGTCGTCGATTACGAGAGCGAGGGCAAGCCGCCGTTGCTGTTCCACGGCGGCGGCTATGCCGATCGGGTCGCCCGCACCGCAAGCGACACGCCGCCGCCGGTGCTTTATGCGGTGGAGGGTCGGATCGCGACGATCACGCTCAACCGACCGGAAACGCGCAATGCGCTGGCCGAGGAGGTGATCGGCGCGCTCGTCACTGCGCTCGAAGCTGCCGATGCCGATCCCGATATCGACTGCGTCGTGCTGACCGGCGAGGGGCCGGGCTTCTGTTCGGGCGGCAATATCAAGCAGATCAAGGCTCTGACATCCGAGCAGCATATGAGCCCGATGCAACTCGAGAACTGGTACAAGACGCAGATTCAGCGCATCCCGATGACGATGGAGCGACTATCGGTCCCGGTTATCGCCGCGATTCGAGGGCATGCCATCGGTGCCGGTTGCGACCTTGCCTGCATGTGCGACATCCGCATCGCGGCGGAGGATGCGGTCTTTGCCGAGAGTTTCCTGCGCGTAGGCATCATCCCGGGCGATGGCGGCGCGTGGCTGCTGCCACGGATCATCGGCCATGCCAAGGCGACCCAAATGATGTTGACCGGCGAGTTCATCGATGCGGCCAAGGCCGAGCATTATGGTCTGGTGTCCGAAGTGGTGCCGGGCGACGCACTGATCGGGCGTGCCATGGAGCTTGCGAACATGGTGGCGCAATTCCCGCCTGCCGCGATTCGCAAAACCAAGCGACTGATCAAGGATGCGCGCGACGTGACGCTCGCCGAGCATCTCGATCAGGCGGCGATTTGGCAAGGGGTGCTGCAGCAGATGGACGATCATCGCGAGGCGATCGATGCCATTCTCGAAAAGCGCCCGCCGCGCTTCGAAGGCAAGTAGAGACAGACGACGCTGAGTATCGGGGCCTATGCAGCGGCGAACTGTGCAATTCTGGCGTTAACCTTTTCGAATCGACAGTCAACTTTGACTGATGATCGCCGGATTGCATCTGCACGACGGCCCTGCGTTTCGTCGGTGCTGCTTGCTGCTCGGCCCTGCGATACCAAAAATGGCCCCGACCTTGCGATCGGGGCCACCTGATCTAAGTTCTTGAAAAAGAACCTCTAAATCAGTTGCTCCAGCCGCCGCCCAGGACCCAGTCCCAGAAGCCGCGAACCGGCTGCTTGGTACGCTTTGCCATTTTTAGCACTCCATTTAGGGCGCGAACTACGAGACACGCCCAGAAAGAAGGCTAACAGAATGTAAAATGGTCAACAAGCCATTAACCAATGACATTGCGCGGCGCGGCGCGCGGCGATTCGCCACGGACTGGAATGCTTAGAATTTTCAAGGATTTGGGTGTTCAGGCAGCCTTGGCTGGCGAGTGATCAGCCAGATAATCGACCAGTGCCTCATAGGGCATGGGGCGCCCGATCAGATAGCCTTGGGCCTTGTCGCACCCCATCTGACCAAGCAGCTGGAGCGTCTCATTGTCCTCGACGCCCTCGGCCACCACCTCTTCACCGAGCGAATGAGCCAGTTCTATCGTCGAATTGACCATGATTCGGTCGGACCGGCTCGATACCAGCATGCGCACGAAGCTGCGGTCGATCTTGAGCTCCGTTGCCGGACAGCGCTTGAGATAGTCTAGCGTCGAAAAGCCGGTGCCATAATCGTCAATCGACAGTTGCAGCCCGATACCACGCAGGTCGCGCAGTTCCTGCATCGCCGATTCGGCACTGGACATCGCTGCGGTTTCGGTGATTTCCAGAATCAGGCGCTCGGCGGGAAGGCCGTGGCGGCGCAATGTCTGGACCACCATCGGCTTGAGATTTGCATGACCGATGAGCCGCGGCGACAGGTTGACCGCCATGTCGAACTTGCGCCCGCCCTTGTTCAGGCTGGCTGCGACCTGCACCGCGCGGTTGAGCACGTGTTCGGTCAGCTTTTCGATCCGATCATGGCGTTCAGCCGCAGTAATGAATTCCTCGGGATTGATCGGACCCTTTTCGGGATGCGTCCAGCGGACCAGCGCTTCCGCGCCGCAGATCTCGCCGGACAGCAGATCGAGCTTCGGCTGGAACGCGACCCAGACCTCACCATTGTCGATCGCAGCGTCAAGTTCGCCCAGCATGGTCACGCGCCATTCGGTCGCCTCGAGCTTGGTTGGATCATAGACGCGCCAATGCTCGCCGGCATTCTGGGCCTCCTGGCAGGCGAGTAGGGCGCTCGACATCCGGCTCTGGATCGACCGGCCGGGATCGGCATCGACCCCGAAGGCGATACCAAGGTCGATCAGGCGCCCGGAGACATTGGCAGGGCTGCGGAAAATGGCACTGAGACCGGCAAGCTGATCGCCGACATTGCCTACCGAACCGGCCGGAACCAGCCACATGAAAATGCCCTCGTCACCCTGATAGACCTTGCATCCTCCGTTGCCGAGCGACAGGCGCAGGATGATCTGCTCGACCAGTTCCTTTTCTGCAGCAGCAGGCAGAGCTGTGGCGGCTTCGGCATAGTTGTGGATGCGGGCCGCTATCAGTCCATCCTGGGTTTCGACGCCTTCTGCGCGAAGGGCGTTGAGATTGGGATGCCCCGAAACCTCGTTGACCATGCCACGCTCGTCGAACCGCTGGCGATGCAGCCGCCATGCCAGGTGACCCATCGAGCCGAGCATCAGGACTGTCGCCGGCATGATCTGCGTGTAGTGCCCATAGGATTCGAGCAAGAGCGGTAGCCCGAGCGCGCAACTTGGCAGCAGCACCAGCATTCCCAGCACCAGAGGCGTTCGCGAAACGCGCATCATCATTGCGGTGACGGCGAGAGCCAGAAGGAATGGCACCCACCAGCCATAAGTTCCCGGAGCGCCGGCCAGAAGGGTCTCGGCAGCCAGAGCTGCCACGAAAACGCTTGCCGATGGGCCGTGGCCGGGAACCGAATAGCGATTGCCTATGCCGTTGGCATTGGTGCCGATAATGACATCGCGGCCACGCACGCGCGAGACCACCGCGTCACCGCGGACAATCTCGCTCGCACTGATATACGGTAGAGAACCGATGGCGATTGAATAATCAATCGGGAACTCTTCATCGATCCCGCCACGAGCTCCCGACAGAACCGACGCGATCGACGGGACGACAAGGTCGCCGACCCGGTTGGCATATCGGGCCGACCAGACGATATTGTATCCGTTGATCCACACGTTCGTGTTCACGAGATGCGAGTATCGCCTTGCCTCATGCGGCGGAATGAGCGGAATTCGCTTGCCGGTCGAATCGTCGTTAGAAAAGGCGGCCGAAAGATAGACTTTTCCCGAATGGCTTTTCAGCGCCTCGATAAGTCGTGGTGCGCCCGGGTCATTTTTGAGGCCATTGATCGGGAAATCGAAGAAAATTCGTCGCGCACCGGCATTTCCGAGATTTTCTATCATCCGAGCATAGCGATCGGCCTTCCAAGGCCAGTCGCCCACTTCCTGCTGCGCCAGATTGTCGATGCCTACCACGACGACCTGACCGCTGGCATTGTGCTCACGCGCTTTGTTGCGGATGGCCAGCAAAAGGTCATCCAGCGGCTCAGCGAATTCTGCCACGCCGAACAACAGGCCCGACACCAGCGTCCAGATGAGCAGGATGCGCATCGGGCTGGCCGGTTTCTTGCTGTTACGAGTGGCGACGGACTTCATGTGGTTACTTCCTCGTAAACCGTCATACCCTGCAGGCGGTTAACCAAATGCAAATTTGCCTCGGATCGAAGGTTTCATCGGTCGCCTGCATCCGGCTCTGGTAGCAGCGGCCCATCCAACGATCGCGTGTGACGTCCAGAGCACCAAGTTACCGAAAACAGGACGGTTTTTTTGCGCCTCCCTGGCTTTTGCGAGCAAGCGGTCGGCAGTCCCTGCTGGCGCCGAGTCCCAATTCGGGACAGGCGGCGGCGCAACATGGCGGCCGAGGTCGGATGATAAGATAGCAAGTGCTAAGCGCGGTTTCGCGAAGCTGGTTGCCAAACGTGGTTAATGCGTGCGTAACGCCGCGTGGCGGAGCGCATTTCAGCTGCCCGGTTGGCGTATCCACTGGCCGGAATTGCGATATTCGGGGCGTATCTGGCTGTTATCGGGCAGGTTGCTGCCGCGCAGCGCATTCTCGCCGCCGCGCCGTGCGATTTCGGGCGCATAGGCAGGCACCGGGCTGCCCGATATCGCGGGATTGGCGACGGCAGAGGGGCGACCAAGCCGCTGGGCTTCGAGCGCGCCAGCATTCTCCGACTCCGCCTTCAGTCGGGCCGCCTCATAGGCCTTGGCCAGCACCAGCGGATCGAGCGGATCGACGCCGCCAGCCAGCGTGAAGACGGTGCGCGGCTTGGGTCCCGGAAAGGGTTCGCCGCCCAGATAGCGCGCGTTGAAGGCGATGCTGCGCCCCGCCGCACCCTGCCAGCGGTAGAAGCGATGCGCGCCGATGGTGCCGATATAATCGAGGCTGGGTGCCCAGTACGGGGAGACTTCGGTCGTGTGATAATGCGTTGCCGTGCCGACCGGGCGATAGACATAGCCGGCCAATGCACGTTCGGCGACGCGGCGTGCCCGCGCCCAGTAGATCGGGCTCGGTGTGCGCGCCATTGCGCCATCACAGCTGAAGGTGAACTGGCAGCCGCTGGCGCGTTCCGACCCCTGATAGACGACGCCGCACACGGTGTTGGGATAGCTCGGATGCATCACGCGGTTGAGCACGACCTGTGCGACCGCCTGCTGGCCAGCATCGGGCTCCATTGCCGCCTCGTAATAGATCGCAGCCGTCAGGCATTGAAGCGCGCGGGCATGATCGAGCGGCGATCCGGTTAGGGCCATGCCGTGCACCATGTAGGTGGCTGTGCCCGGGCCAGGCTCCTGATCGATGAGCACCGCAGGCGCGGGCGGCGCGAGCGAGCCTGCATCGTCGAGATAATAGAAGGCGGAGCCTGGAAAATTCTCTCCAGCATGCTCGAATGCCATGCCGCCTTCGGGCTGATAGCGGGGTGCGCGCTCGATCTCGTCGGCGCGCTGGGCGCGAACGATCTGCGAAGCTCCGACCGAAAGGACCAGCGCCAGCAAAAGCCAGGCGATCCATTCGCGCAGACCCATCGCGCCATGGGCTCTCAAGAGGGGGGCAAGGCGCGAAAGCATGGGGAGGAGCGTTATCCTGACGGTGGGGGAAGCGATATGATCGCTGTCACACGCCCCCGATAGCGCAAAACCATTACCAAATCAGCGCCCAAATTGCGCTGTCTCGCACAGGGACACGCATGGCAGCAGGCGTTAACAGGCTGAAAAGCCGGGGTGACTCGAAAGGGTCAGTAGCGCATCAGATCGAGCGAGAGCGTGAGTGCCTGAGGGATCATCCCCATCTTCACCATGCGTCCTGCCGTCCGCCAGAAACCCTGTTTGGTGCCTCCGTCACGCAGATGCGCCTGCATCAGTTCCAGCCCACCGCCGCTCATCGCCTCGGGCGAATATTTGATGCTGTCGATCACCTCGAGCCGCATCCGCGCGCCCACACCGTTGCTGCCCAGTACCGCATCGATCTGGTCGAGCGAGGGAAGGCTGGTGGCGCCTTCGAACGGATCGGGCAGGCCTGCGCGCCGCTGCTGCGCGGCATAGCGCGCGCACGCTGCCCCGATCGCCTGCACCAGAATGTGCTTCTCGCTCACCTGGTCGGGCGAACGGCGATAAAGGAACAGCCGGTCGGGCAGATTGTACAGGTCGTGGCGTTCGCTGACCCGCAGCCACAGGTCATAATCCTCGCAATGCCGGAACGCGGCGCGATAGCCGCCGAGTGACCGGATGACATCGCGGCGCATCATCACCGAAGGGTGGCACATCGCGCTCGCCGCCATCAGCCGCTCGCGGATGTCGGCGGGGTGTTCGGGATGGAAATCGCTGCATGGAAAGAACGCACCGTCGGCATCGAGCTCGTCGGTATTGGTCCCCAGCACCGCGATATCGGGATGCGCCTGCATCCAGGCGAGCTGTACGGCAAACCGCTCTGGCCGCGAGACATCGTCGCTGTCCATCCGGGCCACCAGCGGTGCGCGCGCCTCATCGAGCATGCGGTTGAGGCTGGCGATCAGGCCGCGATTTTCCTGGTGGATCGCACGGATGCGGCTGTCCTGCGCGGCATAGCGATCAATGATGGATCCTGATGCATCGCGCGAGCCATCGTTGACGATCAGGAATTCGAACCGCCCCTCGGTCTGGCCCAGGATGCTCTGGATCGCCTCGGCAACGTACCGCTCCGCGTTGTACACGCTCATCATGACCGAGATCAGTGGAGTATCGGGCGAGGACATGATCAGCGTAAAACCGGATGTGAGAAACTGACTTGCACAAATAGCTGCAACATCGCCTATCGCCAAACGGGTTAACCTATAATTGCCGCAGCTGATTTACCCTGTACCGGGTCAGCCAATAGGCACCCAGCCCGAAGAGCACACCGCCAACCGCCTGGCCGACCAGCACGCCCGGCGCTCCGGCCATCTGGCTGCCCAGCATCGCGAGTGGCAGGACGCCCAGCGTGTTGCGCCCCCAGTTGGTCCAGGTCGACCAGGACGCGCGATCCAGATTGTTGAAGCTGGCATTGGCGATGAACAGCAGGCCGTTGAAGAAGAACAGGGGCACGACGACCCAGGCAAAGGCATGGATAAGGTCCATGCCGCCCGCCGGCAGATCGAAGATCCAGCCGATCGCATCGACGCCGAGGATCAGCACCGGCCAGATGAGCAGGGTGAAGCCAGCGGCGAAGATCACTGCGCGGTCGATGGTGCCGCGCACCCTCTCGAGCTGACCGGCGCCGTAATTCTGGCCGATGATCGGGCCGATCGATCCCGACAGCGAAAACAGCAGGCAGAAGGCGAGCGGGATGATCCGGCCGATCACCGCATAGCTGGCCACCGATGCTTCGCCATAGACTGCGATCAGGCGGAAGGCGATGATGCCGCCCACCGGCGTCGCCAGATTGGTCAGCACCGCCGGCACCATGATCTTGCGGATGTCGGTAAGATTGGCAGCAAAACTCTCGCGCGAGGGCATGGCAAAGCCGCCATAATGGCGCAGGATCGGAATGATGCCCGTTGCTGCCATCATGATGATCGAGATGACCGTTGCCCAGGCTGCGCCGACAAATCCCCAGCCCAGGGCGAACATCAGGATCGGATCGAACACGGCATTGCCCATCGCCATCGCCAGCGTGGTATTCATCGCGCGCCGGGCGTCGCCATAGGCCCGCAACAGCCCCGAGCAGACCATGCCCGTGACCGTGACCGGGCCGAAAGGCGCCACGATGCGGATATAGCTGACCGCAGCGTCTCGGGCCGCTCCGCTGCCACCCATGAGCTCGACCCATTGCGGGGCAAAGATCCAGAAAACTAGCGCGATCACGCTCGATAGCGCGACGCCGATCATCAGCACCTCGCCCAGCAATGCACGGGTGCTTTCCGCGCGCCCCATGCCGATCCGCCGCGCCGCAAGTGCGCTGATCGTGATCATCAGGCCGATATTGAGCGACGAGTTGAGGAACAGAAGCGTACTGGCAAAGCCGATGCCCGCCGTCAGCGCGGGATCGCCCAGCTGCGAAATGAAGAAGAGATCGACGAAATCGACGACGAACAGCGCCAGCAGGCCGATGCTCGAGGTCAGCGTCATCACCGCCACGTGCCGCATCAGGCTTCCGGTCAGGAATTTGCCGCTGCCTGGCCTGGGTTGCGGGGCAGCTGCGACGCCCATGCCGGTCTCTTCCGATCCGGCATCGGTCGGGGTCATTTCGACAGTGGCATTAGCGGGGTCAGAAATGGCGGCGTGTCCGTCTGTTCGGTCGACATCCAGCGCCGCCCGGTGACGCCCATATAGTCGATCATCGCGTCAGCAAAAGCAGGTTTCTGATCGAAACCCGCTTTTGCGTCAGCAACGATCAGCCCTGGCTGCGCTTGATCCAGTCGTCGACCCGGCGCTCGAGGATCGACAGCGGTTGCGAACCCGATGCGATCAGCAGATCGTGAAAGCCCTTGATGTCGAACTTGGGACCCAGCGCCTGTTCGGCCTTCTGGCGCAGCTCGACGATCTTGAGCATGCCCATCTTGTATCCGGTGGCCTGGCCCGGCAGCGTGATATAGCGCCGGATTTCGGAACGCGAGCGCTCGATCGGCTGGCGGCCGGTGGTGTTCATGTATTCGACCGCCTGATCCTCGGTCCAGCCCTTGGCGTGCAGCCCGGTATCGACTACCAGCCGCGCCGCGCGGAACAGCTCGGCATCGAGCCGCATGAAATCGGCGGCGATATCGGGGAAGGCGTTCATTTCCTTGCACAGCGATTCGGCATAGAGCGCCCAGCCTTCGCCGAACGCGACATAGCCGGTCACCGCGCGGAATTGCGGTCCACTCTTTTGCCGGACCTGAATGTCGCCTTGCATGTTGTGGCCCGGCACCGCCTCATGGCACATCAAAGTGTACTTGGCCGCCGGATCGGGCACGGTGCCGACCAGATGCACATAGGTGCGCGCCGGGCGCGCGCCATCCGGGCTGGGGGCAGAGGCGTGCGCAGCGCCGCCTGCTACTTCGGAGAACGCGGGTTCGCGGACCACCTCGATGCCATAGGCGGGCAGCGTGTTGAAATAGGGGCCGAGCAGACCGCGCGTGTGCTTCACGAACGCATTGGCGCTATCGAGATATTCCTTGCGCGCGGCATCGTCGAACTGGCGCGGCGGATTGAGGCGCGCGCGCTCGGCATAATAGGCGCTGCGATCCTTGAACCCGGCCTTCTGCGCCAGCGCATCCTGTTCGGCCTCGATCCGCGCGACTTCCGACAGGCCAATCTGGTGGATTTGTTCGGCGGTGTAGTCGGTCGTCGTGTTGAGCCTGAGCTCATTGGCATAATAGGCTGCGCCATCGGGCAGCGTCAGCGCGCCCACCTTGCCGCTCGGCGCGTTGGGCAGGCTTGCCCTGGCCCAGGCGATGACCCGCTCATAGGCGGGCTTGAGCGCGACGATCGCCGCGCGCGCCTCGGCCAGATGCTGGTCCGCAGCAGCGCGCGGCAGCTTGCCGGCACTGACCAGCGCCTCGGTCTTGGCCTTCACGTCGGCCCAGAGCGCGGCATCGGGGCCGTCGCCGAAAGGCGCGCCGCTGGTCAGCTTCTCGCTGCCCGCGATGATCGTTTCGACCTGGAATTTCGGTGCGCGGATGCCGGCTGCCTCGCTTGCCTTGGTCCGCTCGATCGCCACGTCGAGCACGGCAGGCATGCCCTTGATGCGTGCGATGTAATTCTTGAGGTCGGTCTCGTCGGCGATCGTGTGCGTGTTGATCAGGAAATCGGGCAGCTGGCTGTGCGCCGAGTAAAGCCGCGAATAGAAGGGCGGGCGATAGAGGCGGTTGGCATGGGACAAGGCGGCACGCTCGGCCTCCAGCTCCCAGATGTCGTAGTTGACCTGCGCTTCGGGCGACAGCTTGGCCCGATCGAACTTCGCCTTCATCCGCGCGACGCTGTCCTGCCGCCATTTGAGCTGCGCTGCGGCGGCGGCTTCGCTCGGGTCGTTCCACTTGTCGCCGCCGTCCTTGCGGCCGAGCCGCGTGGCGAGCTGCGGCTGCATCTTCACCCACGCCTCGAACTCGGTATCGAGAAAGGCGGTGAGCGCGGCATCCTGGGTGGTTTCGGCCGTCTGCGCAGCGGCATCACCGGCGATGGCGACCGAAGCGGGCAGCCCCAGGGCAAGCGAGAAGGCGGAAACGGCGAAACGAAGCGACATTTTCATGATGATTCCCCTTGGTTTGGCGCGGACCATAAGTGCATGATTGCAAACGGGGAAGCCCGTCTTCGACGAACGGTATACGAATGTCCAGCCTGCCGACCCGGCATCGCGGCATCGATCAAACCCAGTTTTATGGAAGTACCTTGCCGGGCGTGGCGATTTGACCGAGCTCAGTTCAAATGGGCGGATGCTGCATCCGAGAGCTTTTGCGCCACCAGGACGGCAGTAGGTGCACTGGGGGCTGTCGCGTCGGCACCAACGGCGGCAACCAGCGAAGGATCCTCGGCAAAAAGCGGCCCGCCGACCATGATGCCGATATGCGGGTTTTGCGAGCGCTTGCGGATCAGAGCGATAGTCTCGGAAAGGCTGTCGATCATCTGGGTGGAGCCGGCAGTAAGACCGGCAACTGCAAACCAGCGTGTCCTCGCGGCGTCGGCGATCTCCTCGGCGCACGCGGCCGTTTCGGTCTGCACCTTCCAGCCCGACGCTTCCAGAAACCGCTCCACCATGGTTACGCCGAAAAAATGCTGATCGCCGGGCGTCATGGCCATCAGGACAGTGCGCCGCATGTCGAGTGCATCGCAGACATGCGTGTCGTTGAACGCGGCGAGCAGCTTCTGCAGCCGTGCGACGCCGAGTGTCACGTCGATGAAGTCGCAGGCATCATTGTCCCACATCTCGCCCAGGTGCCGGGCTGTCGGCTCGAGCAGCTCGATGAAAAGCGTTTCCATCGAAAGCCCACGGTCGCGGAGCACAATCACATAGCGCACCGCCGCTTTGAGATCGTCGCCAAGAACAATGTCGGCAAGTCCCGCAATGTCGCCGCGATTGGGCGCCAGGACGGAGAGCACCGCCTCCACCGACGGCGCTTCTGGCACGATCTCGTCGTGCAGGCGCAGCAGCTGCGGTATCACCCGATCGGCGACCATCTGCGCAAGCTGGCTCTGGCGCAGCGCGAGGTCACCCCGCCGATAAATGTCCGGCGCAACGAAATGCGTTTCCAGCCGCCGCAAGCTGTGTCGATCGATCTGCGGGATCGGTGCCTGCGCGCCTCGCCCCATGGCCCTCTCCTATGCGTTCACTGCTTCGGAATTCTATGGACGAACAACATCATGGCCGGACCGGATTGTCGAGAACTTCCTGTTGGCGGAACGAACGACAATCATCAGCGGCTTGCGGAAAGCCGGAAACGTCCGACGTGCTCCAAGTCCGTGCATTTTTGGAAATGGTGAGCCCTGCTGGGTTCGAACCAGCGACCTACTGATTAAAAGTCAGTTGCTCTACCGACTGAGCTAAGGGCCCCCTGGGGGTGGCGCGAGGGTTGCGCCATCGGTGGCCGGGCGGACCCGGGTGCGGGCATCCCCCTAGTCGGGCCGGCCCATCGGGTCAACCCCGTGACGCACGATGGCAAAGCTGCGCGATGCTGAGCCCGGTCAGCGGGTCGCGCCAGTTTGGGGCGATCGTCGCGGCGGGGCGCAGCACGAAGGCGCGGGTGCGATAGGCCGGGTGCGGCACGATGAGCGGCGGGGAAGGGGAATACCAGCTGCCGCCCGACCACAGGATGATGTCGAGATCGAGCGTGCGCGCCGACCAGCGCTG
This sequence comes from Blastomonas sp. 34TW, assembly GCF_059803595.1. NCBI lineage: Bacteria > Pseudomonadati > Pseudomonadota > Alphaproteobacteria > Sphingomonadales > Blastomonadaceae > Blastomonas > Blastomonas sp. 34TW. The sequence goes on along the minus strand of NZ_JAPFGW010000006.1, from coordinate 95,440 downwards.
ACCGCGCCGCCTGCCGAAGCGCGCCTCGACCCGCTTGAACAGCGCCAGCAGCGCATCGGGCAGCAACGGCGTGGTGATGATCGCTGCGCCATTGGCATAGCGGCGCAGAGAGGGGCCGATCGGCGCAGTCTCGATCACGGGCGCGACGGCCAGGACATCGACCCCTTCGTTCGCCAGCGCGAGCAATGCGGCATCGAGCACCTTGCGTGGAGTTCCGATGCGATGATGACGCCGGTTAGATCCCAGCGCGATCAGAAAATGCTGCGTACTTGCCTCATCCATGCCCAGCGCCTAGCGCGGGAGCATGATGGAGTTAAGCCCCATTGCGCATACCGAACCCCCGGTCGATTGCCTGCTGTGCCCGCGCCTCGTCGCGCTGCGCCGCGAATGCCAGGCCAGGCACCCCGAATGGTGGAACGCGCCGGTCCCCGCCTTTGGCGATGCGAACGCCTGGCTGGGCATTGTCGGGCTGGCCCCCGGCATGCACGGAGCGAACCGCACGGGCCGCCCGTTCACCGGTGATTATGCGGGCGACCTGCTGTTTGCGACCTTCGCGAAGTTCGGTCTGTCGCGCGGCACATACCAATCGCGGATCGATGACGGGCTGGAACTCGAGGGCATTATCATCATCAATTCGGTCAAGTGCCTGCCGCCGCAGAACAAGCCGACGCCATCCGAGATCAACACCTGCCGCCGCTTCCTGTCCGCGCAGCTCGATGCGCTGCCCCAGCTTCGCGTGTTCATCGCGCTCGGCCGGATCGCGCATGACAGCTTCCTGCGGCATCTGGGGCTGCGCGCGGCTGCCTTTCCATTTGCGCACAATGCCCGGCACGATCTGGGCGACGGGCGGGTGCTGATCGACAGCTATCATTGCAGCCGGTACAACACCAATACCGGGCGGCTGACCGAAGCGATGTTCGAGGCGGTGTTCGAGCGCGCGCTGGCTGCACGCGACGAGATCACTCCGGCGGGGTGAGCGCGGGCACGTCCTTGGCCGCGTCCTCGGGCGAGATGCCCGGCGGCGGTGCGGCAGCGATCGTTTCCTGACGGCGCATCACCCGGCCCGCCCGCTTGATCGCGGCGCGCACGCGCGGATAGGTGCCGCAGCGGCACAGGTTGCGGATCGCGGCGTCGATCTCGGCATCGCTGGGATCGCTGTGCTTGCGCAGCAGCACGCTCGCCGCGATGATCATGCCCGGGGTGCAGAAGCCGCATTGTACCGCCTGTTCGGCGACGAACGCCTGCTGCACCGGGTGGCTGCGATCGCGGCTCAGCGCCTCGATCGTGGTGACATAGCGCCCTTCGACCTCGGCGATGCTGACCAGGCACGAGCGGATCGCCTCGCCATCGACCACGACCATGCACGCGCCGCAATCGCCGTTGCCGCAGCCATATTTCGTGCCGGTGAGGTTCGAGGCATCGCGCAGCGCCCAGAGCAGCGGCGTCTCCGGGTCGAGCCGGTACTGGACCGGGCGGTCGTTGACGGTGAACTTGGTCATGGGCTCAGCGCTTATCCGAGCCGCGCTTGCAAGTCACCCATCACAGACCGCCCGGATGCGGATCAGTCGCGCCAGCTCGGGTCGATCTTGTCGACCTTGCGCACCATCGCGGCAAAATCGGGCACGCCTGCGCCCATTGGCAGCTGCACCTGGCTGAGATCGCGCTGGTGCACCGCGACCACCTCGTCGGGCACGATGATCGGCTTGCCCATCGACATGGTGGCGAGCTGGATCTCGCACGCGCGCTGGAGCGACCAATAGGTGATGAATGCCTCTGGCAGGGTGCGGCCCATGACGACGGGGCCATGGTTCTTCAGCATCAGCACCCGCTTCCCGCGAACGGCCTCGACCAGCCGCGCGCCTTCTTCAGCGCGGACGGTGACGCCCTCGAAATCATGATAGGCGATGTTGCCGATGAAGTTGCACGCATAGAAATTGGTCGGCTGCAACCCGCCTTCGGTCGAACAGACCGCCATGGTCGCGGTGGTGTGCGTGTGGATGATGCAGTGCATGTCCGGCAGTTCCTTGTGGAACACGCTGTGCTGGGTGAAGCCCGCCTTGTTCACCGGATAGGGCGAGCCGTCGAGCTTTTCGCCATCGGAATTGATCTTGACCAGGTTGGAAGCGCAGACCTCGCTGAAATGCAGGCCATAGGGGTTGATCAGGAAGGCGTCTTCCTCGCCCGGCACCTTGAGCGTGATGTGGTTGTAGATCATTTCCGACCAACCCATCATGTCGAACACGCGGTAACAGGAGGCGAGCAGCTTGCGCGCTTCATGCTCCTCGGTGGTCATCTGGGGGCTCGGCTTCAACGCGGTGGCCATCACGCTCTCCTGTCTCTATCTTTGGTGGCTATGTGCAACCTGTATCGCATGACAAGCAACGCCGATGCAATCCGCCAGTTGTTCGGTACGGCGCTGGGTACGGTCGATCTGGGCGGGGCGAACCTGCCGCCGTTCGAGGGCATCTATCCCGATTACGAGGCACCAGTGCTGGTGGCGCAGGGGCAGGGCGCTAGCCTCGCGACGATGCGCTGGGGCTGGCCCCCTTTCGGCGAGGTCAAGCGGCCGATCACCAATGTGCGTAACCTGAACTCGCCGATGTGGCGCGGCGCGCTGCGCGATCGGGCGCGGCGCTGCCTGGTGCCGGTGACCGCGTTCTGCGAATATGGCGCCGCCCCCGATCCTGTCACGAAGCGCAAGCGGCAGCACTGGTTTGCGCTTGCATCGGGCGAACCCTTCGCCTTTGCGGGCATCTGGCGCCCGGTGGAGGAGGGCGCACGCTTCGCCTTTCTTACCTGCGAGCCCAATGCGCTGGTCGGTGCGGTTCATCCCAAGGCGATGCCGGTGATGCTGGCGGGCGACGGTCTGGGGCAATGGCTGCGCGCCGAATGGGAGGAAGCCGAGCGGCTGGTCGCACCCTTTCCCGATAATGCCATGGCCGAGCTGCCCCCTGTGTCGCCAACCGATGCAAGCGAGGCACAGCCTGGGCTTTTCGGCTGAAACGTGCCGAAATTCCTTGAAAATGCCGATGCGCGCTGGTATCGGCCCCGCGTGACCGACAGCCATGCGGCTGGCGTGCCCTGTTTTATTGGCCTTCTAGCTTTGGCTTTGCTGTCCGTTTTCCGCGCCCCTCGGCGTGGCGCGAGCGGGTTTGCAGGCCGTGAATCGAAATGGAGCTGACGTAAGTTTATGCAGATTCTCGTACGCGATAACAATGTTGACCAGGCGCTGCGGGCGCTCAAGAAGAAGCTGCAGCGCGAAGGTGTGTATCGCGAGATGAAGCTGCGTCGGCATTACGAGAAGCCCAGCGAAAAGCGCGCGCGTGAAAAGGCCGCTGCCGTGCGTCGTGCACGCAAGCTGGAGCGCAAGCGCATGGAACGTGACGGCGCGAAATAAGCCGGTTATAGCATCGCTAACCTGACGGGTCGGGGACGCCGATTCGTCGCAACGACCCCTGATGGGACTGGAAGGTGGAGGCCTTGCAGTGCTTTTCAGGGGTTTGTGGTACGATAACCGGAGGCTGCCATGTCCGTTACCCGCGTTCCCATCCCGCCGCTGGCCAAGGGCTCGCTGACCAAATTGTGGATCGGTGTTGCCGCCGCTGTTGCCATTGCGGGCGGCACGGCCTGGGCCGGCCTGCAGTCGGTGCCGCAATCGGCCGCCGGCTTTCTTGCCAGCAATGGCGATGAACCGGGCGTGGTGACCACCGAAAGCGGCCTGCAGTTCAAGGAACTGGTCAAGGGTAGTGGCCCTTCGCCGACCGATGCGGACGTCACGCTGATCAACTATCAGGGCACGCTGATGGACGGCACGCCGTTCGATGCCAACCAGCGGGTGCCGATGCCCGTTGCCGGATCGATCCCGGGCTTTTCCGAGGCGCTGAAGAAGATGCAGCGCGGCGGCAAGTATCGCCTCTGGATCCCGCCCGAGCTCGGCTATGGCGCGGAAGAGAAGAAGAATCCGCAGACCGGCGAAGTCGTCATTCCCGCCAACAGCCTGCTGGTTTTCGACGTCGACCTGATCGAGTTCATCCCCGAGATGCAGCTGCGCGCCATGCAGCAGCAGCTCCAAGGCCAGGGTGCGCCGGGTGGTCCTCCGGGGGCGCCGCCGCCGGGCATGCCGGGCAACTGATCTGGAAACACGAAAAAGCCCGGTGCCAACACCGGGCTTTTTCTTTGGCTTCAGTTTCTGGCGGTCAGACGCCTTCGGGGCGAACCGGCTCGAACGCGGCGACCATGTCCTTGAACCATTGCGGCACCGGCGCGGGGCGACGGGTCGCGATCGCGAAATGGACATAGCTGATCGTCACCACGGTGAGCAGTTCGTCACCGCGAAAGATGGCGCACTCGCTGGTCAGCGAGCTCGAGCCAAAGCGCTTGATGCGCACCGCGAGGTCGATGATGTCATCTGCGACGGCGCTGCCACGGAAATCGACATCGGCGTGGCGCACCATCATGTCGTGATCGGGACCGAACAGGTTGAAGCCGGTGCTCTCGGGCTTTCCGCTCGCCAGATTGAGCGCGCGGAAATATTCGGTGATGCCGACATCGGCGTACATCAGATAGTTCGCGTTGAAGACGATATTCTGCATATCGACCTCGTGATAGTGCACGCGCTTGGGCGCGATGCTGCGATAATGGGCGCGGATGGGCGCGTCCGACATGCTGTTCCCCTCTCTCGTTCTCGTTTCCGGATCGTCTGCTCCGCATACACAATGCTGGGCACAAAAAAAGGGGGGCATGAAGCCCCCCATTTCCCTGTTTTCAATCGGTTGGGTCTCTTGCCAACCTGATCGTGACCAAGCCCGGTCAAACCGTGATTGGATCAGAACTTGAAGCGGATCGAACCGCCATAGGTGCGCGGCAGGCTGGGATAGCCCGAGATGCTCTGCGACTGCGCCACCGAGTCGAACACGGTCGAGATGAACCGGTCGTCGAGCAGGTTGCGTGCCCAGGCGCTGATCTCGAAGCCATTGGTCAGCTCGAGCGTCGCCGACACGTTGACCAGGTCGGTCTGGCGACGGAACTGGCGGGCAATGTCCAGCGCGGGCTGGAAATTGCGGGTACCGTTCGGGTTGGTGACGATGAAGCCCGGCAGACCTTCGGCGATCTGCACGTCGCTTTCATAGGCATAGTCGCCGCGAACGGTGAACTTGGTGCCGCTTGCGAATTCATAGGTGTACGAACCGCCCATCGATGCCGACAGGGCAGGGATGCCCGCCGGGGTCGCACCGGTCAGATCGCCCACCGCCGAGTTCAGGAAGCTGTCATATTTCGGATCGAGATAGGTGAACGCGACGAACAGGTTGAGGCCATCGGTCGGGCGCACGCTGCCGTCGAACTCGATACCGAAGGTCGACTGCTTGCCCGCATTGGCGAGCGCGAAGCCGGTGCCGGTGAAGACGTTGCTCTGGAAGCCGCGGATCGACTGCTTGAACACGGTCAGGTTGAACGCGACCAGCGGCCACTGGGCCTTGATGCCGGCTTCATAGACTTCCGATTCTTCGGGACCCGCAAAGCGCGAACCGGTGGTCAGGTTCGGCAGCGCCAGACCGGCATTGCGGATCGGCGAAGCAGCCGGATTGTTGACCGGCGAGCCCGGGATGAAGTCGGTCGGGAACGGACGGCTGTCACGCGACAGGTTGAACGAGGTCGCCTTGAAGCCGGTGGCATAGGTGGCGTAGATGTTCAGATTGTCGGTGATCTCGTAGTTCGCACGGATGGTGTACGAGAAATCGTCGTCCTTGGTCCGGCCGCTTTCCACCGCGTTGGGGAAGTTGAGGAAAGGCGGCAGGAACTGCAGCGCGCGCAGGCCGAGCAGCGGGTTCACCGCCGGGTTGGTGTTGTTCGCACGGGCAAAGGCCGCAGCGCCCTGCTGAACCTGAGCGAATCCAGCGGGATTTGCCGCCGCGAAAGCGCCGATCTGTGCGGCATTGGCTGCACCGGGCAGGCCAAGAAGCTGGCCGACCGTGGTAGCGGTCGCCTGCTGCGTGATCAGCGTGTTGCCGATGGCGACGAAATCGAGCGCCGAGAACGGGTCGGTGCTGACGACGTTCGAACGGACGCGCTTCTTGTCTTCGGTATAGTTGAAGCCGAAGGTGAAGGTCAGCCGATCGGTCGGCTTCAGGTCGAACTGGCCGAACAGCGAGAACGCGTCGTTGCCATAGGTGAAGTCGTCGAAAATGCCCTGGCCCTGGCGGAAGAAGGTGTTGTTGGGCACGCCCAGCAGCGCTTCGACACCGGCGGCACCACCGACGGCAGGGCCGATCAGCGCGCTGGCATAGCCACGGAAGTCGCGACCGAACAGCAGGTCGTTGGTGAACTTGATGTCTTCGTTGAAATAGAAGCCGCCGAGCAGGAAGTTCAGCGGGCCGTCAAAGTCCGAAGCGACGCGCAGTTCCTGCGTGAAGGTGTCGATCGAGGTGTTGGCGAGGTTCTGGCCGATCAGGTCGGCGCTGGTGAAGTCCGAATCCTGATTGGTCAGCGAACGCACTTCGCGATAAGCGGTGATGCTGGTGAAGGTCAGCGCGCCGACATTCCAGTCACCCTGCAGCGAGGCGCCATAGTTCTCGATCTCGTTGGTCGAGGGGATGTTGTTGCGCACGCGATACGAGAACGGATCGGCCGCCTCGAGCGGACGCGCCTGGCCGCTGGCAGCGCGCAGCGCTGCGGTGATGGCCGGGTTCTCGCGGACATTGGCAGCGATACAGCAGTTTTCGTCGATCTTGTCATAATCGCCGATCAGGCGGAACGACAGGTCGGCGCTGGGCTCCCAGAGCAGCTGGCCGCGCACGCCCCAGCGGTCGCGGTTATTGAACTTCTGCCCCAGGTTCAGGTCGCGCGCATAGCCGTCGCGCTTGTTGATGTTGCCGGCGAGGCTGAAGGCGAGGGTCTCGCTGATCGGGCCGGTAATGTCGCCGCGCAGGATACGGGCATTGAAATTGCCATAGGTCGCTTCGACCTGACCGCCGAATTCGAACTGCGGACGCTCGGTGACGATGCTGATGATACCCGCCGATGCGTTCTTGCCGAACAGGGTCGACTGCGGACCGCGCAGCACTTCGACGCGCTGGATGTTGGGCAGGTCGCCGATCTGCGCAGCCGAGCGCGAGCGGTATACGCCGTCGATGAACACGCCGACCGAAGGTTCGATGCCGGGGTTGTTCGCGCCGTTGCCGAAGCCGCGGATGATGAAGTTGGTGTTGGCCGAGCTCTGCAGCTGCGAGACGCGCAAGCTGGGGACCAGGGTCTGGAGGTCGATCAGGTCACGAACCTGGGCGTCCTCGATGTCTTCGCCGCTGGTGACCGAAACCGCGATCGGAATTTCCTGCAGCGTGGTTTCGCGCTTGGATGCGGTCACGATGATGACGTTGCTGTCGGCGTTCTCGGCATCCTGCGCGGTGTCCTGCGCAAAGGCAGTAGCGGGCATGGCGAGCGTGCCGAGCGCTGCACCCGAAAGCAGAATCGTTTTCAGGCGGGTGTCGGTGATGATCATCGGGTGTTCTCCCCTAAAATGGCTGACAAGAACGGCCCCGTCCCAGGGCTCGTATGGCTTTGGGATGTCCTTATGACTGACACCCGACTGTCACAAATGAAAAGCTAGGAAACGCAGGCGATTCCGCTACCTGCGTGACATTCTTGCAACGCAATTAACCTTTGCCGCGACGTCAATTGCATCGGCGGCAATTGTGCGTCGCAGCATTCCGTTGGCGTAAAGCGGTAGGATCGCCCCAAATTGACGCGGACGTCAACCGATCGGGGCGCAGGCGTCCTCCAGCCAGGCCAGCGCATCGCCCTCTAGCTGCGGCGCTACCACCTCCAGCACCTTGGCATGATAGGCATTGAGCCAGCCGAGTTCGGCGGGGCTGAGCAGTTCGGGTTCGATGCAGTTGCGGTCGATCGGCGCGAAGGTCAGCGTCTCGAAGCCGAGCATGTCGAGCTCCGCGCCCTCGATCTCGAGCGGCTCGACCAGCACCAGATTCTCGATGCGGATGCCATATTCGCCCGCCTTATAATAGCCGGGCTCGTTCGAGCAGATCATGCCGGGGCGCAGCGGCTCGCCCTGGCCCCCGAATGCCGCAATGCGCTGCGGGCCTTCATGCACCGCCAGGAAGCTGCCGACGCCATGACCGGTGCCATGCGCATAGTCGACGCCATCGGCCCAGAGGAACTGGCGTGCGAGCGTATCGAGCTGGCCGCCGGTCGTGCCCTTGGGGAAGCGGATGGTGGCGAGCGCGATATGGCCCTTGAGTACCTGGGTGAAGCGACGCTTCATCTCTGCTGTGGGCGTACCGATCGCGATGGTGCGGGTGATGTCGGTGGTGCCATCGAGATACTGGCCGCCGGAATCGACCAGATACAGGCTGTCCATCACGATCGGCAGATTGGTCTCCTCCGATACGCGATAATGGCAGATCGCGCCGTTAGAGGATGCACCGGAGATGGTATCGAACGAGGTGTCGATCAGCTTGCCGGTCGCCTCGCGGAATTCGAGCAGCTTGGCGGCGGCCGAAAGTTCGGTCTCACCGCCTGCCGGGCCAGCGATCGAGAGCCAGTGCAGGAAGCGGCTGACCGCAGCGCCGTCGCGTGCCTGCGCGGCGCGATGGCCTTCGATCTCGGTCTGGTTCTTCATTGCGCGCGGCAGCACGCTCGGGTCGCGCTTGGCCACGATCCTGGCGCCCGCAGCCTCGAGCCGGGCGAAGATCGCCGCGACCGCGCGTTCGGGATCGACCGCGACGGCCTTGCCGCTCAGCGCATCGAGCCCTGCAGGAAAGGCGTCATAGCCATGCAGCGCGACCTGGTTGCCAAGATGCGCGCGCAGATCGTCGGTCACCTTTTCGGGGGCGACATAGAGGTCGGCGCTGCCGTCCTGATGCACCACGCCATAGGAAAGCGTCACCGGCGTGTGCGTCACATCGCCGCCGCGCACGTTGAACAGCCAGGCAACCGAATCGAGCGCAGTGATGACCGCAGCATCAAGCTTCTCGTCCGCCAGCCAGGCTGCGACATCGGCCCGCTTTTCGCCCGCATCCTTGCCGGCATATTCGAGCGCATGCGGCTTCATCACCGCATCGGGGCGCGCGGGCTGATCGTGCCATACCGCATCGACGGGGTTGCCTGCCACTTCCTTGAGCGACGCGCCGACCTTGGCCAGCTTTGCGCTCGCCTGTTTCACCCAGTCGCGGGTGTGCAGCCAGGCATCATAGCCGATCACGGCCCCTTGGCCGACATTTGCGCCCAGCCAGTCTGCAACGCTCTGCTGCGCGGTGCCGACATATTCGAACAGCCGTCCGTCGACCTGATCGCGCACCTGGATGGTATAGCGTCCATCGACGAAAATCGCCGCCCGGTCGGATAGCACCACCGCGCTGCCCGCCGATCCACCAAAACCCGTCAGCCATTCCAGCCGCTGCGCATAGGCGCCGATATATTCGCTCATATGCTCGTCACAGATCGGAACGACGAAACCATCCAGCCCCTGACGCTTCATTTCTTCGCGCAAGGCGGCGAGGCGGGCTTCATGGGTGGACATCAGCATGGCGGGGTATCAACTCCTTGCAAAAGCGGTTGGGCGGCAAGATAGAGACAATCCGTGACCAGCGCCAGTCTGGCGACCGGACCGTTCTGTCGTGATCCAGTTCGAAGGGAGCCGTACATGCCGATCCGACCCAGTTTCTCATCCGCCATTGCCCGCGCCGCGCTGGTGGCGGCAATGGCCCTGTCATCCCCCGTTCTTGCTAACGAAAGTGCATCCATGTCCGACACGCCCCAGCCGCCCATCGCCGATCAGCGGCCCTATAGCTACGAACGCCACGGCGTGACCGTGCAGGACCCGTGGCACTGGCTGCGCGACCAGGGCTATCCCAAGGTCGATGATGCCGATGTGCTGGCCTATCTGGAATCGGAGAACCGCTGGTTCGAAGCCGCGATGCAGCCGCACCAGGCGCTCACCGACGCGCTGTTCGAGGAGATGAAGGGCCGCATCAAGGAGGACGATAGCTCGGTTCCCCAGAAGGACGGCGACTGGCTCTACTGGGTCGAGTATGACAAGGGCGCGCAGTACAAGAAATGGTATCGCAAGCCGGTCGCAGGCGGCGAGAAGCAGCTCATCCTCGACGAGACCGAGCTTGCCAGGGACAAGGACTATTTCCGCCTCGGCGCCTTCTCGGTCAGCCCCGATGGCAGGTTGCTCGCCTATTCGGTCGACGACAACGGGTCGGAGCGGTTCGAGGCGCGGTTCAAGGATCTGACCACCGGCACCATCTTGCCCGATGTCATCCCGGGGACGCTTTCCAGCCTGGTCTGGACCGCCGATGGCAAGGCGCTGATCTATGGCCTGGCCAACGAGAACTGGCGCACCGACAACGCCCGGCTGCACGTGCTGGGCACGCCGCTGGACAAGGATGTCGAGCTGTACAAGGAAGCGGATGAGGGCTTCCGCGTCGATGTCGGCATGACCTCGAACGAGAAGTACATCGTCATCGCCACCGGCGACAACGAGACCAGCGAGATTCGCCTGCTGCCTGCGGACAAGCCGCTGGGCGAGCCGATCCTGGTCAGCCCGCGCAAGAAGGGCCGCGAATATGACGTCGAGGAGCGCGACGGCACGCTGTTCATCCACACCAATGATGAGCATGTGAACTTCCGCCTCGCCACTGCGAGCATCGACAATCCGGGCGAATGGACGACGCTCATCCCCGGCAGCGACGATTTTTACATGACCGACATGAACGCGTTCAAGGACTTCTATGTCATTGAAGGGCGGCGCGGTGGCCTCGATCAGATCGAGATCCGGGATTATGCCGACCCCAAAAAGGTCCAGCCGATCACCTTCCCCGAGGCGAGCTATTCCGCGTCATTGGGCGACAATCCCGAATGGGACATGAAGGTGCTGCGCCTCGCCTATGAATCGATGGTCACGCCCGACACCGTCTATGATTATGATGTCGCGACGCAGAAGCTGACCGTGCTCAAGGTGCAGGAAGTGCCCTCGGGCTACAACGCCGCCGACTACGAGACCGAGCGGCTGATGATCGCCGCGCGCGATGGGACGCAGGTGCCGGTCTCGATCATCTATCGCAAGGGCTTCAGGAAGGACGGCAGCGCGCCGCTGCACCTTTATGCTTATGGTGCCTATGGCTATGCGGTGCCGCCAAGCTTCTCGGTCACCCGGCTCAGCCTGGTCGATCGCGGCTTTGCCTATGCCATTGCACATATCCGCGGCGGCGACGATCTGGGCCGCAAATGGTATCTCGACGGCAAGCTGACCAAGCGCACCAACACGTTCAACGATTTTGTCGACGTCGCCAAGGGGCTGATCGCCAAGGGTTACACTTCGAAGGGCAAGGTGACAGCTAGCGGCGGCTCCGCAGGCGGCGAGCTGATGGGCGTGGTCGTCAACACCGATCCCGATCTGTGGGGCGCGGTCGTGGCGCATGTGCCCTTCGTCGACGTGGTCAACACGATGCTCGACGAGAGCCTGCCGCTGACCCCGGGCGAATGGCCCGAATGGGGCAATCCGATCACCGACAAGGCGGCGTTCGACCTGCTGCGATCATACAGCCCCTATGACAATGTGAAGGCCCAAGCCTATCCGCCGCTGCTGGTGACCGCTGGGCTCAACGACCCGCGCGTGACCTATTGGGAGCCGGCGAAATGGGTGGCGAAGCTGCGCGTCACCAAGACCGATGACAACGCACTGCTGCTCAAGACCAATATGGGCGCAGGCCATGGCGGCAAGTCGGGCCGGTTCGATTCGCTCAAGGAAACGGCCGAGGAGTTCGCCTTCATCCTCTGGCAGATGGGCATGGCGGGCAAGTAAGCGGGTAGGGGCCGGGGCAGGGCGGATGCGCCCGGCCCCGGTGCCGCCTCAGCGGCAGGGACCGAGCTGTTCCAGCACGAAATTATAGTCGCGGCGCGCCAGATCGTTGTCCGCAGGCGTATCGGATACAAGCGCCCGCGCCGGGATTTCGCGCGGGAGCGAGCAGGCGAGGCGATACCAGAGCAGCGTGTTGCGCTTCGGCGGAGCGGCAGCCTCGTCCACGATCTCGGTCAGCGACACCGCCCAGCGCGGTGCCAGGCCGGGACGGCGCAGGACGGTGATGGATACCGGGTCGCCGGTCGACGTTGCCAGAAAGACCTGCGTCTCGCCTTCACCCTGCAGATTGCCGCGCACGTGCAGCGCCTCGCGGATGCCCTTTATCGCGGGCGGTGCCCCGGTGCTGACCAGTTCGGTCACGATCGTGCGCACCTGCTGCTCGGTGGCCGCGGTCCAGGCGACTTGCGCGTCCTTGGAGACAAGCTGCACCTCCCCGGCACGCGTCCCGGGGCGGGCGAACAGCAGGAACTGTTGCTTTTTCAGCTTGGGAACGTTGCCCTTGGCGTTACGCGGCACGTCAACCAGATAGCGAATCGATTCGCTGACGCCCTGCTTTCCGCGAATGAGATTCAATACCTGCGCCTCGACGAACAGCCGTGCCATAGTGGGAGCGACGTCGGGCGCGCGCGCCGGATCGACGACGGTGGTCTTCTTGACCTGTACCCGCAGCACCTGCGGAGCGGCATCCGCGAGGCGGGCCAGAGCGACATAGCCCGGTCCCTCCGTTTCGGATGAAACCTGTGCATTCGCGCCGTATACGATAGGAAAACCACCACTAATTGCGACGGTTAAGGCGGTGGCGGCAGCAAGCGATTTGAGCGCGTGCGGCATGGGGGAGTCTCCTCGTTTTCGCTGTCCGGAAGGGCGGCTGTCGGGGCTCAAAGGTTAATTCAAACTGAATCCATTTAAGCGATTGCCTGCTGATAAGTTGCGCGTTAAATCCCCTTTCGGGCAAGAGAAAAACAAACCAGAGGCTGGAACACGGCTGGGGAGCGGGAGGCAAACCTTAACGGGTTGCAGTCCGCAACTTGTGTGTTTCATGCACCAGCTGCGGTCATCGGCTGGTTTGTCCGGGTGTCGTGGATTGCAATGTCGGCGCTCCCCGGATGACGGGTTTCAATAGGGTAAGGAGCGTCGTTTCTGAATGGCCTATGCTGATCAACAGGCAAGCGGAAACAAGATAGTTTCCCTCGTTATCGTGGCATTGATCCACATCGTGGTGATCTATGCCCTGGTAACAGGACTTGCATACAAAGCGGTTACGACGGTGGCTGAAAAGCTGAACGTTGTTGACGTTGAGGAAGAGGTGATCGAGCCGGAAGAGCCGCCGCCACCTCCGCCGGACCAGCCGATCACGCCGCCGCCGGTCGTAACGCCGCCGCCGATCGTTCGGACGCCGCCAACTACGGCGCCGGTCATCACCACCACCAACACTCCGCCGCCGGTGTTCATCCCGCAGCCTGTCGCTGCGCCGCCGCCCGCGCCTCCGGCACCGCCGCCGCCGCCTTCCAAGGCTTCGGGTGCATCGCCGCGTGGCAACCCGGGCAGCTGGGCAACCCCCAACGATTACCCCGCTCGCGCACTGCGTGAAGAGCGTGCTGGTACCACTCGTTTCCGCGTCACCATCGGTCCCGACGGCCGTGTGACGAACTGCGAGATCACCGGATCGAGCGGCCATGCCGACCTCGACGAGGCGACCTGCAAGAACGTGACCCGCAGGGCGCGCTTCAAGCCGGCTCTCGACGCTGCCGGAAACGCGATTTCGGATACCTATTCGAACGCGGTTCGCTGGGAAATTCCGAAGTAACATTTGGACTGGATGCCGCTGCGGCGGATTGGGTTTTGGTTCTAGACGCACCGATTTTTCACGCGGCGCTCTATCTATTTTCTGAGAGGAAGTTTTGATGTTGATTGAAATGCTGGCTGCGGCTGCAGGTGAAGCGCCGAAAAACGCTTTCGGTTTCGCGGAAGCTCTCGAGCAGGGCGGTGTAATCGCTTACGCCACCGTCGTTATCCTGGGTATCATGTCGTTCGGTTCGTTCTTCATCCTGTTCACCAAGCTGTTCGAACAGCAGAAGGTGCTTTCGCAGGGTGCCAAGGTTCGTGAAACCTTCTGGCGCGCTGGCAGCATGAAGGAAGGCGCCAACAAGCTCGAGAAGAACACCGCCTATCGCCAGATCGTCGACGACGGCCTGAAGGCACAGGAAGAGCATGCCAAGCTGACCGACCCCGTCGAAGCGCATGACTGGCTGCACGGTTCGCTGAGCCGTTCGGAAGCTGCCATCAACGCCAAGCTGGCTGGTGGTCTGCCGTTCCTGGCAACCGTGGGCGCGACCTCGCCGTTCATCGGTCTGTTCGGTACCGTTATCGGTATCTACCGCGCACTGATCAAGATCGGTATCGCAGGGCAAGCATCGATCGACCAGGTCGCTGGCCCCGTCGGTGAAGCTCTGATCATGACCGCACTGGGTCTGGGCGTGGCCGTTCCCGCCGTGCTTGCCTATAACTGGCTGCAGGCTCGCAACAAGCTGATCGCTGCTCAGCTGAGCGCCTTTTCGACCGACGTTCTGGGCTACATGGCTTCGAACGGCGCTGTGGTCCCGGCGACCAAGGCTCCGGCAGCTCCCGCTGCCAAGCCCGCCGCTCCGGCCGCCGCACCGATCAAGAAGTAATCCGGCATGGGGCAGGGATGCGGCCAGCCTTTCCGGCACCGCATCCCTCCCGCGCAGCCCGGCGATTGTCGCCGAAGCTGCATCGGATAGACTGGCCGTTCCGGGTTTTCCCGACCGGCCGGTGACACAGCCACCGCTCTTTCGGGCTAGTGGCATGACAGAATAGGATTTGTTGCGATGGCAATGAGCGTTGGAGGCGCCGGCGGCGAAGAGAAGCCGATGTCGGACATCAACACCACGCCCCTCGTGGACGTGATGCTGGTGCTTCTCATCATCTTCCTGATCGCGATCCCGGTCGTGATCCAGACGGTGGATGATCTGGAAATCCCGGTCGTCGAATTCGAACCGACCGAGACGAAGAACGAAAACATCCTGCTTTCGGTTTCCTCGACTGATGCCAATGGCCTCAGCCCGGGTGACGAAGGCTTCGCGGGCGCAAGCCCGAACGGCGAATGCCGCGTCTATGTGAACGTGACGCCGGTGGACAATGCCGAGCTTCAGGAACTCGCTGTGAAGCGCCTGGAATCGATCATTGAAAATGCCGGTGGCGTGGAAAACCTGAAGGAAGAAGATCTTCCCGAAGTGCACATCCGCGGTGACGTCAATGCACCTTATCGTTGCATCGGTGGCGCAATCTTCACCGTGCAGCGCGCCGGTTTCGCCAAGGTGGGCTTCATTTCCTCGCCCATCGCGCTGGTTGAAGCAGGTTAAGCGCTTCGGTGCGCACACAGGAATTGGAGTAGCTTGATATGGCAATGAGTGGCGGCAAGGACGATGGCGAGCCGATGATGGAGATGAACACGACGCCGTTGATCGACGTCATGCTCGTGCTCCTCATCATGTTCATCATCACCATCCCGGTCCAGACCCATGCGGTGAAGATCGACCTGCCGGTCGATAGCCAGACGCCTCCGCAAACGGATATCGATCCGGTCAAGAACAAGCTGACCATCGATACCAACGATACCATTGCCTGGAACGGCACCCCGGTATCGCAGGGACAGCTGGCAGGCATTCTGGCGCAGACCCGCAACATGGATCCGGAACCCGAACTGCAGTTCCAGCCGGACGCCCGTTCGCGCTATCAGATCACTGACGAGGTTCTCGCCGTGATCAAGCGCAGCGGCGTGACCAAGCTGGGCTTTGTGGGTAACGAACAGTACGGCACCTTCCAGAAGCCGCCGGGCCAGTAATGGACCGGCAGCCCTGGTGCTGACACAGAAAAGGGCGGCGTAGCGATACGCCGCCCTTTTTCTTTGCCTGGCCCTTTTTCGTGCCAGCTATGCGGCGATCAGCTGCCGCGCTGGCGATCCGAGAGCTGACGCAGCGTCGCGAGCGCATCGCGCAGCGCGGCGTCCATGTCGTCTTCGGTGGCCGCCGGTGCCGCAGGGGCGGCTTCGACGGCTTTTGGCGCGTCGGTCGCAGCTTCATCGACCATCGGCTCCGCGGCGCTCGTCGAAACCGAAGGCGGCAGATATTCCACCTCCTCGTCCCAGAGCGGCTGCGCCCGGAAACTGGCCGTCTCCGCTTCAGCGCTGTCCTCGACCACCGGGACTTCGGTGGGTTCGTCCGCAGCGAAGGCCTGTTCTTCGAAGTGCGGAACATCGCCAAGGCGGAGGCGAAACGGACGGACGGCCTCGCCTTCGCCGGTTTCGTCGACCGACGGCTTCCCAAGCGCGAAAATCTGCGCCCCAGTCTCGGCAGCAGCCATAGAGGTCCGATCGGTTTGCGCCTGGTGCCGCCGCCGCGCCAGACCGGATTCGAGCCGCGCCAGCAATTCGGCCACGCTGAGATGGTCGAGCTCGTCCGCCAGCCCGGTTTCGGGCAGAGCGTCGACCGGCATGGCATCCAGCACGGGATGCGCTGCAGCGGCGACGGACCATGCCGCTTCGGCTTGTTCGGGTTCGGCGACGTGCTCGAACCGCGCGTCGGTAGCCGGTTCTTCCGATGCTTGCGCCAGTTCGACAGTAGGTTCGGGTTCGGGCGCGTCCGGCTCGGCGACGCGCGCTTTGGCGTCCTCTTCGATATCAGGCTCGACGAGCGGCGCTGCAAAGGGCGGGGGCGCAAAGCGCAGCGACGGGGCAGGGGCCGGCGCAATCGGCTCGGGAGCGTTCACGGGTGCGATGACCGCCATGCTTTCACCCAGTTCGAGCGGCGCTGCCGCGACCGGCTCGCTCTCGGTCAGCGGTGCACCCAGGTCTTCGCTGGCGCGGATCGGCGCACGGACCGGGGCATCGGGATGCTGGTCGCCATTGCGGATGCGCGGCGCGGCGAGGTCGGAAAAGTCGGTGATCGTGCCGGGAGCGGGTTCGCTCTTGCCGAAGCGCAGCGTGCGCAGCCAACTGGCCAGCTTGCCGCTCTTGGCCACTGGCGCGCCAGGCTGGCTCGCGTCGGTGCCGGTGTTGTCGGCTTTCCGGATGGAAGTTTCAAAACCCATTTCGTCGCTCTCCGCACGCGGCAGCAGCGCCAGCAGCGCTCCTGCGGTCAGTGTGCCAATGCCCGCGCTCAGCGCCAGCCTGGCGGTATCGCCCAGCGGCGGGGCGGCCGCGGGCAGCAATTCGGCGATGCCATAGGCAGTGACAAAGCCTTCGATGGCATTCATCGGGATGAAGCTGCTGCCGAACGCTGCAGCGACCCCTCCACCCAGCGCGATCGCCGAAGGATGGCGCGCGAGGACGCTGGCTCCGGCGGCGCCGGTGCTCTCCTGTTCGTCCGCTTGCGGTGTCGCCATGCTGCTAAGACCCTGGTGCCATCGTCATCAGGCCGCGCTGGAAATGCGCCTGCCCATGGTCCGTTCTAGCATGCGTTGGTAAACGGGTTGATAACGTTCCACATTTCGCGCCCAGTTGCGCTCCTTGGCAACGAAGCGCCGGGCAGTGGCGCGTCGCTCGTCCCAGCCCTCGCGCCCCGCGATCAGCCCGGCCAGCGCATCGGCCATCGCCTGGGGGTCATCGGGCGCGAACAGCGTGCCGGTGACGCCATCGGCGATGAGTTCGCGGTGGCCGCCGACATTCGAGGCGGCAACCAGGCGCCCTTGCGCCATCGCTTCGAGCGGCTTCAGGGGGGTGACGGTCTCGGTCAGCCGCATCGCCTTGCGCGGATAGACCAGAATGTCGGTCAGGCTGTAATAATGCTCCACCTCCGAATGCGGCACGCGGCCGACAAAACGGATGGCGTGCGCCGCAGGGGAGGCCTCGGCCTGCGCGCGCAAATCCGCTTCGGCAGGGCCGCCGCCAACCAGCAGCAGACGGATGTCGGGATTGTGCGCGATGAGCAGAGGCATGGCGGCGATCAGGTCGTCGAGCCCCTCATAGGGGTAGAAGCTGCCGATAAAGCCAAGCACGGTCTTGCCGGTCAGCCCCAGCGCCTCGGCGCGGGCCGGGTCGGCGGGCACGGGCGTGCCGAACAGCTCCAGATCGACGCCATTGGGCGAGACCATGATCTTGTCCGCCGGGAAGCCGCGCGCGACGAGATCATCCCGAAGCCCTTCGCAGATCACCGCGACGGCATCCGCCTGCGCTACGACGCGGTTCTCCATCTGCCTGGTGAGCCAGTATTTGGCGGAGGTCTCGCTGCCCGTGCCGTTGCCGACCGCGGCGTCTTCCCAGAAGGCGCGGATCTCGTAGAGCACCGGCAGGCCCAGCCTGCGCCCGGCGCGGATCGCGGCAAGTCCATCGAGCGCGGGCGAATGCGCGTGCAGGATGTCGGGTTTCCAGATCGCCGCCGTCGCCTCTGTCGCACGGGCAAGCGCGGCAATGTCGCGCCATTCGCGCAGCCCCGGCGGACCCGATACGGCTTCCATGGTGCGGTGAAAGGTCAGGCCGTCATGCTGCTCGACCGCTTCGACATGCGAACCGGCGGGCAGAGAGGCCTGATGCCGGACGCTGGTCACGCCGCGCACCTCAAGCCCGGCGCGCTGCTGCGCCGTCAGGATCGCGCGCGTGCGGAAGCTGTAGCCGCTGTGCAGCGGAAGGCTGTGATCGAGAACGTGCAGGATCCGGGTCATGGCGCGCAAGCCTATGGCGCAAAAGGATTAACGCCGCGTCAACCCATTGCGCTTATGGCTGTAAACCGCAAGCCGGCTGTTGCATAGTCGGTGCATCACCATTTGGGGCAGGGCCGCAGGTTCATGGTCGACAATTTTGCCATTGCGATCTCGCACCTGCTGATTGCCGTTGCGGCATGGCGGCTCGTCTGGCGCGCCGATCTGGACAAGGAAGATCCGCCCGAAAAGGACAAGCTGGGCTCCGGCTTCTTCCAGCCGAAACCACGGCCTCGCCAGCAGGAGCGCAGCGATGCGTGACCTTGCCTTTGTCGCGTTCCTGGCCGCATTTCTTGCGCTGGGCTTCAAGCGGCCGTTCCTTTTCGTGCTGGCCTACGCCTATATCGATATCGTCGCGCCGCAGCGCCTGTCCTACTGGATGCTCAATGCGGTGCCCATCTCGCTGATCGTCTTCGGCCTTGCCTTTTTGGGCTGGCTGATCGCCGACGACAAGAAGGACATGCGCGTCTCGTTCCGCCAGGGCGTGATGCTGCTGCTGTTCCTGTGGTGCGCCTATACCACGCGGACGGCGGACTTTCCGATCGACGCGCAAGGCAAATGGGAATGGGTGTGGAAGGCGCTGGTTTTCGCGATGTTCCTGCCACTGACCTTGCGCACCAAGCTGCGCATCGAGGCGCTGGGGCTGATGATGGTGCTGTGCGCCAGTTCGATCATCATCACCGGCGGCATCAAGACGCTGGCCTCGGGCGGTGGCGGCTATGGCGTCATGCAGCTGCTGATTTCGGACAATAGCGGGCTTTACGAAGGCTCGATCATCTCGACCGTCGCCATCTGCATCATCCCGCTGATCCTGTGGCTGGCCAATTACGGCACGGTGTTTCCGCCCGACTGGCGGGTGAAGACCTTTGCCTATGCGCTGATCTTCGCCTGTCTGCTGATCCCGATCGGAACCCAGGCGCGAACCGGGCTGGTGTGCATCGGGGTTCTCGGTGTGCTGATGCTGCGCTTCGTGCGCTATCGCTTCCTCTATGCCGGCGTGGCGGCTGCGCTGGCGGTGGCAGCGGTGCCGTTCCTGCCGCAAAGCTATACCAACCGCATGGCGACGATCGGCGAATACAAGGCGGATCAGTCGGCCTCCACCCGGGTTGCTGTCTGGGCCTGGACCTGGAAATATGTGCAGCAGAACCCGGGAGGCGGCGGCTTCGAGGCCTATCTCCAGAACCGGGTCAAGTTCGATACGGTCGCGGCCAAGGGCGATGGCCCCAACACCCTGATCGAGAAGAACGAGATCGTCGACAAGGGCCGCGCCTATCATTCGAGCTATTTCGAGATGCTGGGCGAGCAGGGCTTTTTCGGGCTCTTCCTGTGGCTGGTCATCCATTTCGGCGGAATCGTGCGGATGGAGATCATCCAGCGGATCCACCGCAAGCGCGATCGCGAGGACGAACGCTGGGTCGTCCCGCTCGCGCTGGCGCTGCAGAACGGGCAGATCATCTTCATGGTCGGGTCGGCCTTTGTCGGCATCGCGTTCCAGCCGTTCGTCTATATGCTGATCGCAATGCAGATCGGGCTCGACACCTATCTGGCGCGTCGTCGCAAGGAGGCCGCCTTCCGTCCGCTGATCGATGGCAAAGCTGCGCCCAAACTTGCCTAATGGACAGTGCAACCCTAACTCGGCGGCATGACGACCAAAAAGACCGCCGACGCATCCCCGGTTCTGCCTGAACCGATCACCGCTGAAGATGTCGAGCAGAAGCTGACGGGCCTATGGGCCTGGATCAGTGCGCATGCGGTAGAAATCGCGATTGCGGTGGGCGTCGGTACGGCGATCTATCTGGCGCTCGCCTATGTCCAGCGGCACGCCCGAAAATACGCGGAACGCCAGCCCGACCGGCTGTCGCTCGCCGCGATCATCGGGCGCACCCTGTCCAAGACCAAGCAGTATTTCCTGATCATGGTCTCGGCGCGGCTCGTCGTCGGCTTCTCCGAAGCCCCCGATGGCATTTTCCGCGTCGTGACCTTCCTGTTCACCGTCGCCGCCGTGTTCCAGGTCGCCATCTGGGCGCGCGAGATCATTCTGGGCATGATCGAGCGCCGTGCTTCGGGCAGCGACGATGCGGGCAGCGAGACGCTGGCCAACGCGATGTCGCTGATCCGGCTGCTGGTGACGGTGGTGCTGTTCGCCATCGCCGCGATCATGGTGCTCGACAATCTGGGCGTGAACGTCACCGGCCTGATTGCGGGTCTGGGGATCGGCGGTATCGCCATCGGTCTGGCGGCGCAGGGCATATTCTCGGACCTGTTCGCGGCGCTGTCGATCATCTTCGACAAGCCGTTCAAGCGCGGGGAGACGATCGGTTTTGATACGACCACCGCGACGGTCGAGAAGATCGGCCTCAAGAGCGCCCGGCTCCGCTCGATTACGGGCGAGGAGATCATCATTTCGAACACCAATCTGCTCGGCAAGCAGATCATCAACTATACCCGGCTCAACCGTCGGCGCACGCGCTACACGATCGGTTTGATCTATCAGACCGCGCCGGACAGGGCACGACTGGTGCCGGGCATGCTCAAGCAGATTGTCGAAGAGGCAGGGGCAGTCTTCATCCGATGCGGATTTGTTCGCTTTGGAGCCAGTTCGATCGATTTCGAGCTCGATTTTGATATCATGAGCGCCGATTTTGAGGTCGTGTTCGAAGGGCGGCATCGGATCGGTCTGGCTATTCTGGAGCGCTTCAACGCCGAGAAGCTGGAATTTGCCTATCCGACCCAGACCACCTTCACCGCTGGGCCCGATGGTGCGATGATCATGCCCTATCCGGTGGGCGGATTTCCGGTGACAGTGCAGGAACACAGCTGAGGATCACCCGAGTCGTTCTGCCGGTTTGCGCTTTCCGTTTCCGTAAACTGCTTTGCTTCGCCCGCATGCCGTAGCGGCGCGCAGTCTTGCCTTGTATGACTGGCGGAAAAGCGCCAAAAGACGCGCATTCCAAACGACAGCGGCACGCCGCGGCGGCTGCTGCACTATCGACAGGAGGGACAGAAATGAGCGCAATTTCCCCGCAGGAAATGAAGGACATGGTGGGCCAGAATCTGGGCACGTCGGAATGGCTGCTGGTCGATCAGGAGATGATCAACAAGTTCGCCGATGCGACGGGCGATCACCAGTTCATCCATGTGAACGAGGAAATGGCCAAGATGACGCCGTTTGGCGGCACCATCGCGCACGGCTTTCTCACGCTCTCGCTCTTCCCGGTGCTGATGGCCAAGTCGGACTGCCCGCGCGTCGAGGGCGTGAAGATGGGCGTCAACTATGGCGGCAACAAGGTTCGCTTCCTTGCGCCCGTCCGCTCGGGCAAGCGCGTTCGCGGCCATTTCAAGCTGCTCGAGCTCGAGGAGAAGCGCCCTGGCCAGTGGCAGCAGACGCTCGAGTTCACGGTCGAGATCGAGGGCGAAGAGAAACCCGCCGTGATGGCCGAGTGGATCAGCCAGTTTTTCGTGTGACCCGTTTCCGCTCGCCATCGAACAGCGGCGAGCCTTTGAAGGAGAATTTCCATGCGTGATGCAGTTATCGTTTCCACCGCACGTACGCCGATCGGCAAGGCCTATCGCGGCGGCTTCAACGCCACCCCGTCGCCGACGCTCGCGGCGCATTCGATCCGCGCCGCCGTCGAGCGTGCCGGCATCGAGGGCGCCGAAGTCGATGACGTCGTGATGGGCGCTGCGCTCCAGCAGGGCGTGCAGCACACCATCGGCCGTACTGCTGCACTGCGCGCCGGTCTGCCCGTCACCGTCGCCGGCATGTCGATCGATCGCCAGTGCTCGTCGGGCGTGATGTCGATCGCGACCGCCGCAAAGCAGATCATCGTCGATCGCATGGACGTCGTCGTCGCAGGCGGCGTCGAATCGATCTCGATGGTGCAGACCCCCGAAATGCGCGTCGGCCCTGATCCGGAGCTGCTGGCGATGCACAAGGACATCTACATGCCGATGTTGCAGACCGCCGAAACGGTGGCCAAGCGCTACAATATCAGCCGCGATCGTCAGGACGAATATGCCTATCGCTCGCAGATGCGCACTGCCGCCGCCCAGGCTGCTGGCAAGTTCGACGACGAGATCGTGCCGGTAAAGGCGAAGATGGCGTTCAAGAACAAGGAAACCGGCGAGGTCACGATGACCGATGTCGAGGTGACCAAGGACGAGGGCAACCGCGCCGACACCACGCTGGAAGGCCTGAAGGGCCTGCAGCCGGTCATGGGTCCCGGCATGAACATCACTGCGGGCAATGCCAGCCAGCTGTCCGACGGCGCATCGTCGTCGGTGCTGATGGAAGCCAAGCTCGCCGAGCAGAAGGGTCTGCAGCCGCTGGGCCGTTATGTCGGCATGGCCGTTGCCGGCACCGAGCCCGACGAGATGGGCATCGGCCCGGTCTTCGCGGTGCCGCAGCTGCTGAAGCGCTTCGGCCTGAAGATGGACGATATCGGTCTGTGGGAACTCAACGAGGCGTTCGCGGTGCAGGTGCTGTACTGCCAGGACGTGCTTGGCATTCCTGACGAGCTGCTCAACGTCAACGGCGGTTCGATCTCGATCGGTCACCCCTATGGCATGACCGGCGCGCGCTGCACCGGCCACGCGCTGATCGAAGGCAAGCGCCGCGGCGCGAAATACGTGGTCGTCACCATGTGCGTCGGCGGCGGCATGGGCGCGGCGGGCCTGTACGAGGTCTTCTGATCGCGCAGACGCCGATAAGGCATCCGGAACCCGCCCTGGTAGCGATGCCAGGGCGGGTTCTTCTTTGTGTGCAGCAAAGGCGAGCTCGGGAACGCGCTTCGCGGTCCGTCGTATCCCCTGTTACCAAGACAGGAGCACGATATGACCCCCGACACCCCCCATGCTTCCACCAAAGATACGTCAGAGGCGCTCGACGCCTTCTGGAGCGCGCTTGAAAGCAGTCCGTTCCTGATGCTCGGCCTGCCTGCGCAGGTTGCACACAGCATGCCGATGACCGCACAGTTTGATGGCCGCCACGGTCCGATCTGGTTCTACGGCTCGCGCTCGAGCCGCCTCGCCGAAGGTCTCAGCTCGACCAATGATGCGATGGCGCAATATGTCGGCGAAGGGCACAAGCTGTTCGCCTGCATTGCGGGTATGCTGACGATCGACAACGATCCCGCCGTCATCGACAAATTCTGGTCGAACACGGTCGAGGCCTGGTACGATCAGGGCAAGAATGATCCCGATCTGGTGATGTTCCGCTTCGACCCCAGCCATATCGAAATCTGGCAGGCGGACATGTCGCTGATGGGCAAGCTGAAAATGGCGTTCGGCGGCACGATGTCGGCCAAGGACCTCGAGGGCAAGCACGTCGAAACTGCGCTTTGACCTGAAAGTTTCCGCCGTCTGCCCATCGCGTCCGGACAGACGGCGGATTTTCGTGTCAGCCCAGGCTGATGATGCCATTTTCGAACTTGAAGCCGCCTGCGCGGTCCTTCTTGAGCAATGCCGGACCGTCGAGATCAACCCAATCGGCGGTCTGCGCCAGATGGAAGGCGGGGCGGATGCCCAAGCTCGTCGAGAGCATGCAGCCGACCATCGTCTTCAGCCCGCGCGCCTTGGCGGCCTCGCTCAGACGCAACGCTTCTGTCAGTCCGCCAGCCTTGTCGAGCTTGATATTCACCACCTGAAAGGTCGACGCCACCCGGTCGATATCTTCGGCCACATGGCAGCTTTCGTCGGCGCAGAAGGGCAGGGCGCTCTCGACGCCTTCGAGATCCTCCTCGAAACCGGCCTCGACCGGCTGCTCGATCAGCTCGACGCCGAGCTTCTTCAGCGCACCCGTCATCTCTTCCAGATCGACCTCTTCCCAAGCCTCGTTGGCATCGACGATCAGCCGCGCATCGGGGGCACCGACGCGTACCGCAGCGACGCGCAGCAGGTCATCCTCGCCATTCAGCTTCAGCTTGAGCAGCGGATAGCCCTTGGCGGCGGCCTTCCGGGCATCGGCCTTCATCACTTCGGGCTCGTTGAGCGAGATGGTATACGCGGTAACCAGCGGCTTGGGCTGCGGAAGGCCCGCCAGCTGCCAGAGCGGCTTGCCGGACGCCTGAACCTCAAGATCCCAGAGCGCGGCATCCAGCGCGTTGCGCGCTGCGCCTTCCATCATCGTCTTGAGCAGGTCCTCGCGTGTCAGTGGCCGATTCTGCTTGGCGCGCATGTCGATCGCTTCGGCGCACAGGTCCGCGGTCTCGCCCTCGTAATAGATGGGCGTGCCCTCGCCGCAGCCGACATGCGTGCCATCGGTGACTTCGCAATAGACGACGTCGACATCGGTCTTGGCGCCGCGGCTGATGATGAAACTGCCGTCAACGGCAAAGCGCTCGACGCGCACGGTCTTCAACTTGATCATGGTCGCGGCGATAAGGGCCGGGGGCCGGGGCGGCAAGCCTGAAACGCCGCTCCCGGTCCGATCATGCGATCAATCGTGGCTCGCAATCCAGTCCTCGACGACCGGGGCGATCCGTTCGCGCCACTTGCTGCCGTTGAATATGCCGTAATGGCCGACGCTTTCGGCCATCAGATATTTCTTCTTCGCCTTGGGCAGTTTCGGCGCCAGCGTCAGCGCCGCGCGGGTCTGGCCGAGCCCGCTGATGTCGTCGCGTTCGCCCTCGATCGCCAGCAAGGCGATGTCGGTGATCGCGCACGGATCGATCCGCTTGCCCCGGTGCAGGAATTCGCCCTTGGGCAGGCTGTGCGTCTGGAACACGTTCTCGACCGTCTGCAGATAGAATTCGGCGGTCATGTCGCAGACCGAACGATATTCGTCGTAGAAATCCTTGGTCGCATCGGCGCTTTCGCCGTCGCCGTTGACCAGATGCTTGAACATCTCCCAATGGCTCATCATGTGATTGCCCAGATTCATCGTCATGAAGCCGGTCAGCTGCATGAAGCCCGGATAGACCTTGCGGCCTGCCCCCTTGTACTGGAAGGGCACCTTGGCGATCACATTATGCTCGAACCAGGCGAGCGGACGCTGCGTGGCCATGGTGTTGACCGCCGTGGGTGCCTCGCGCGTGTCGATCGGCCCGCCCATCATCGTCAGCGTTTTCGGACGGCAGGGATGCTGGTCCGCCGACATCAGCGCAGCGGCGGCAAAGCACGGCACCGAAGGCTGGCATACCGCGAGCATGTGCGCGCCGGGGCCGACATGCTCGAGAAAACCGACCAGATAGTCGATATAGTCGTCGAGATCGAACCGGCCCTCCTTCAGCGGCACGTCGCGCGCATCGGCCCAGTCGGTAATGTAGACTTCGTGTTTGGGGATCATCCGCGCGACCGTGCCGCGCAGCAGCGTGGCATAATGACCCGACATCGGCGCGACGATCAGCAGCCGCGGCGCATCCTTGGCCAGCTTCTCATGACGGAAGCGGATCAGGTCACCGAACGGGCGCCTGAGAACGATCTCCTCATGCACCGCGCTAGGCGCGCCGTCGATATCAACCGTGGTAATGCCGAAGGCCGGCTTGCCATAGGGCGCGGAGGCGTGCGCAAACACCTCGAGCGCCGAAGCCATGATCGGCTCGCCTCCGAAGAATGTCATGGGATTGAGCGGGCTGTTCAGCATGTTCGCGCCGATCGTCGCGATGGCGCTGGCGCTCGAAAGAAACGAGCGTTGAAGTTCATAGGCGTGGTAAAGCATCAAATTCCCCTGCAAACCGCCGTGTCCGCTTGGTGCGGCTCTGTCCGGCGGCCTCTCACCTGCCAATGTTGCGCTGCACCACCGAAAATACAAGCGATTAACGCAGGTGCGGCGTGCGTGGTTGCCGGTAAAAAGCTTCGCACGCACGGGTTAATCAATCGGTTACAGGCGTTTAGGGAGATGTAAATCTGACGTCCCGAAACGGTGACGTTGACGGTGGCGGGCAACCCAAAAACGTTGAGTGCAGCCGGATGGCCTGCTAGTCGCACAGCCATGGCGGAAACACACAATCCAGCGGTAGCTGCGGCGGCTGCAAACGACCCTGCGGGCCTCGACGAACCGGTCACAGACCTTGCCGAGGGTGGCAAGGGCAAGCGCGGCAATCCCCGCCAGCTGGGCAATCTGGCGATGCTTGCCAAGTTTGCAGCGGCCTATCCGCGCCAGATCGCCTTTGCGCTGCTGGCGCTGACCGTGGCCGCCGGGGCGACGCTCGCCATTCCTGCAGGCTTCAAGCTCGTCATTGATCGCGGCTTTGGCGGCGATGGCGGCAGCACCGAGGATATCGGCCGCTGGTTCCGCTATCTGTTCATGATCACGGTGATCCTGGGCGTCTCGACCGCTTTGCGCTTCTATTTCGTCTCGTGGCTGGGCGAGCGCGTCGTCGCCGATATCCGGCTCGCGGTGCAGCGCAACCTGCTGGGCCTCGCCCCGTCATTCTTCGAAACCAACCGGCCGTCGGAAATCGCCTCGCGCATGACCTCGGACACCGCGATCGTCGAGCAGGTCGTCGGCACCACGGTCTCGGTCGCGCTGCGCAATCTGGTCGTGGGCATTGGCGGCATCGTCTATCTGTTCTCGCTTGCGCCCAAGCTGACCGGCATGCTGCTGCTCGGCATCCCGCTGGTCGTGCTGCCGATCGTGTTCATCGGCCGTCGGCTCGAAAAGGTCGCACGCTCGAGCCAGGACCGCGTCGCCAATGTCGGCGCGACCACCACCGAAGTGCTCGGCGCGATGAAGATTGTTCAGGCATTCGGGCAGGAAGAGCGCGAGGCTGCTCGGTTCGGTGAGGCGGTCGAGACGACCTTTGCCACCGCGCGCCGCCGCATCACGCTGCGCGCCAGCCTGACGGCGGTCGTCATCACGCTGATCTTCGGCGCGATCACCGCGATCATGTGGCAGGGTGCGATCGACGTGATTGAAGGGCGGCTCTCGGGCGGCGATATTGCCGCGTTCGTGCTGACCGGTGGCCTGGTCGCGGGAGCCTTCGGCGCGCTGACCGAGGTCTATGGCGACCTTTTGCGCGCGGGCGGCGCGGCCGGACGATTGAACGAGCTGCTCAACGAGCAGCCCGAGATCAAGGCCCCGGCCAATCCGATCGTGCTGCCAGTGCCCCCGCGCGGCCAGCTGAGCTTCCAGAATGTGAGCTTTGCCTATCCGACCCGCCCCGAAACGCTGGCGCTCAAGGACTTCTCGCTCCAGGTCTCGCCGGGCGAAACCGTTGCGATCGTCGGGCCCTCGGGTGCAGGCAAGTCGACCCTGTTCCAGCTCGCCCAGCGGTTCTACGATCCGCAGGCCGGATCGGTACGGATCGATGGCGTGGCGCTGTCCTCCGCCGACCCCAGGGAAATCCGCCAGCGCATGGCCTTCGTGCCGCAGGACAGCGTGCTTTTCGCCGCCAGCGCACGCGACAATCTGCGCTACGGCAATTGGGCGGCCAGCGATGAGCAGATCTGGGAGGCGGCGCGCGCGGCCAATGCCGAGGAATTCCTGCGCAAGCTGCCCGAGGGGCTCGACAGCTATCTGGGCGAGGGCGGGGCACGGCTTTCAGGCGGTCAGCGCCAGCGCATCTCGATCGCCCGTGCGCTCTTGCGCAACGCGCCGATCCTGCTGCTCGACGAGGCGACCTCGGCGCTCGATGCCGAGAGCGAGAAGCTGGTGCAGAATGCGCTCGAGCACCTGATGCAGGGCCGCACGACGCTGGTCATCGCGCACCGGCTCGCGACCATCCGCTCAGCCGATCGCATCGTCGTGATGAGCGATGGCGGTATCGTCGAGGAAGGCACGCACGACCAGCTTTCGGCGCGCAATGGCCTGTATGCGCGGCTTTCGGCGCTGCAGTTCAACGAAGGGCCGCTCGCTGCCGAGTGACGGGGAGGGCCGGGCGGTGGAGCCGATCAAAGCCGAACCGCGCGGGCGCGTCGCGCTGCGGCGCGCTCTCGCGCTCACCTCGCTGCTGTTCTTCCTTGGTACTGGTGCGTTCGTTGCCGATTCGCCGATTCCCGGCAATGATAGCCAGCAGATTACGGTGCGGACGCCGCGCGACCTGCCGCGCCTGCCGCATCGGATCGGCGACGGACCGTTGACGCTGGTCGGAGGCTGGGAGCTGCAAAGCGACAACAGTGAATTCGGCGGCGTTTCCGCTTTGCATGCCATGGGCAATGGCCGCCTGATCGCGCTGAGCGATGCCGCCATCCTTGCGGGCTTGACCATCACGGCCAAGGGCAGGGCGCAGGACAGCTTCATTGCACCGCTGCCGGTGCGCAAGGGCGAGCGCAGCACCAAGAAGGATCAGGATTCGGAAAGCCTGACCTTCGATCCCGTCTCGGGCCGGTTCTGGGTGGGGTTCGAGCAGCGCCACCGCATCCGGCGCTATGCCCCCGGCTTCGCGCGCGCCGAGGCGACCGGCAAGCCGCGGTCCATGCAGGAATGGCCGAACAACGGCGGGGCAGAGGCGATGGTGCGGCTGCGCGACGGCCGGTTTCTCGTGTTTTCCGAATCGCGTTCGATTCGTCCTGGCGTGACGGTGGGGCTCATCTTCCGAAGCGATCCTGCCGAACCGGGTGCCAAGGCTGCGTCGTTCGCCTATCAGCCACCACAGGGCTATCGCATCACCGATATCGCACAGCTGCCAAGCGGCCGACTGGTCGCGCTGCACCGAAGGTTCAATCTGGCCGAAGGGGTGAGCGCCAAGATAGCGCTGATCGAGACGGACGAGATAAAGCCCAAGGCGCTGGTGCGCCCGAGCGTCATCGCGACGCTGAGACCGCCTCTGCCGGTCGACAATATGGAAGGGATCGCCGTCGATCGCGAAGGCCAGCGTACGATCCTGTGGGTGATTGCGGACGACAATTACCTGCTGCTGCAGCGCAGCCTGCTGCTCAAGTTCGAACTCAGCGAACCGCCTTCTTCGCCACGATCTTGATTTCGGTAACACCGCCGGGCGAATAGAGGCGCGTGACCTGCACGGCGGTCCAGGCGGCAAAAGGCGGGGTGATGAACTGCTTCTGCACTTCAGACATGACCGCAACTTGCGGCTCTATATCCGTGTGATAGCTGGTGATTTCGACCACATCTTCCCAGGTCGCGCCTGCGCGCAGCAGGATGTCGCTGATGCGGCGATAGCTGCGCTCGAACGCAGCCTTGTCTGCCGTTGGGCCAACCACCACGCCCGACAGATAGACGGTACCGTCGCGCAGGATCACGGCATCGCTATAGCCCGCGCTCTCCTGAAAGGCGCGTTCCTGCGGATTTTCGGAGTAGAGTACCTCGGCAGTGGTGCGCGTGC
Organism: Blastomonas sp. 34TW; assembly: GCF_059803595.1. Lineage (NCBI taxonomy): Bacteria > Pseudomonadati > Pseudomonadota > Alphaproteobacteria > Sphingomonadales > Blastomonadaceae > Blastomonas > Blastomonas sp. 34TW. Next base: position 65,626 of record NZ_JAPFGW010000006.1, on the reverse strand, counting down.
CCGCCTGTGCGGGGACGGCCAATACTGCAAGGCCCAGCGCACCGGCATGAAGCACGGTGCGCTGGCAGGCCATCAGGCCGCAGCCTTGTGCAGTTCGCGCTTGATCTTGGCAGCGCGCGCCGAAAGCTTGTCTTCGCTGGTCTTGAGCAGCCAGTTGTCCAGGCCGCCGACATGCTCGACCGAGCGCAGGCCCGAAGTCGACACGCGGAGCTTGAAGCTGCGCTCGAGCTTTTCGCTCATCAGCGTGACGTTCTGCAGGTTGGGCAGAAACACGCGCTTGGTCTTGTTGTTGGCGTGAGACACATTGTGGCCCACCATCCGGCCCTTGCCGGTCAGTTCGCAGATGCGCGACATGATAAAGAATCCTGATGCAATAGGTTTGCTAGAAGAACGGGGCGGTTAGCGTCAGATGACCTTCAAGTCAACCGCCTGCGCGCCGATAACCCGTATCTGCCGTGAATCTGCTGGCAGCGCAAGGCGCATTGCGGCAAGGCGGAGGGCATGACGCTCAAAACCGCCCGCCAATATGCCGCTCTCGCGCTCGATCTTGCGCGCAAGGCAGCAGAGCTGGGCGAGGTGCCGGTGGGCGCGATCGTCGTCCGCAAGGGCGAGGTCATCGGGCGAGGCCATAACCAGCCGCGTGCCCTGCACGATCCCACCGCGCATGCGGAGATCATGGCAATCCGCCAGGCTTGCGCGGCACTGGGCAGCGACCGGCTGGCGGGATGCGAGCTCTGGGTGACGCTGGAACCGTGCGCGATGTGTGCGGGCGCGATCGCGCACGCCCGGATCGCGAGGCTGCATTATGCGGCCAGCGACCCCAAGGGCGGGGCGGTGGAACATGGCCCGCGCCTGTTCCATCAGCCCACGGTGCTCCACAAGCCGGAGGTCTATGCTGGTGTGGGAGAGGAAGAGGCCGCCGCGATGCTCAAGGCGTTCTTCGCCGCGCGGCGTTAGCGCCGTTGCCGTCATTCCCGCGAACGCGGGAATCCCGCTTATCAGCGACGGGCCGCGAAAAAAGCGGGACCCCCGCGTTCGCGGGGGTAACGACCACAAGCGATCAATACGGCTACCCGATCAGTGGACGAATCTTGCCACCACGTCGCGATAGCTGCGCGAGACCTTCACCTGCGCGCCCGATTCGAGCACCAGGAAACATTCGCCATTGGTGTGCGGCTTGACCTGACGGACGAGCCCCAGGTTGACGATGGTCGAGCGGTGCACGCGCTGGAAGTTGCGCGGGTCGAGCCGCTTTTCCAGATCCTTCATCGTCTCGCGCAGGATCAGCGAATTGTCCCCGGTATAGATGCACATGTAATCGCCCGCGGCGTCGATGCGCTCGATCGTGTCGACATCCACGCGGAAAATCTGGCCGCGATCCTTGATGTTGATGAGCTTTTCGTAGCGGTTCGAAGCAGCCGCCTCGTCCTCTTCGCCCAGATCGAGATTTTCGACCGCATCGGGAGCGACCTCGTTGAGGACGTTCATCAGCTTGACCGCTTCCTCGCGGCCCTTCTTGTCGCGGATGCGCTCGCGGATGCGATCGATCGCATCGGCCAGGCGCACGTCCTCGACGGGCTTGAGCAGATAATCGACGGCCTGCGCTTCGAACGCCTTGATCGCGTGTTCGCTATAGGCGGTGCAGAACACCACTAGCGGCGGTTCGATATCCATGATCCCCTGCACGACCGAAAAACCGTCGAACCCCGGCATCTGGATGTCGAGAAAGATCAGATCGGGCTTGAGCGTCTTGATCTTGCGGATGGCCTCGCGTCCGTTGAGGCAGGTATCGATAATCTCAATGTCTTCGAACTTTTCCAGCCGGAGCTGCATGCCCTGGATCGCGAGTTTCTCGTCATCGATCAGGATGGTGCGGATGGTCATGCCTGTAATTGCCTTTGTTCGCGTGTTTCAAACGGAATTTCGATAATCACGCTATAGCCGCCCCCGGGTGATGATCGTGTCTCAAACCGGTGATTGTCTTCATATGCCTGGGACAGTCTGTCCCTGATATTCGCCAGCCCGACCCCGGTTGACGCATTGGCCTTCTCGCCTTGCTTCTTCAATCCGGGCCCTGTGTCGGTCACGGTGATACGCAGCAGAGGTCCGATGAGTTGCGCCGAGATGGTGATATCGGCGCCGTCCTCCTTGGGCGTCACGGCATATTTAATGGCGTTCTCGACCAGCGGTTGCAAGAGCAGCGATGGCAGAAGCGCCTTGGCCGCGTTCGCCTCGATGTCGAAATGCGCGCGCAACCGCTCCTCGAAGCGCATCTTCTCGATGTCGAGATAAAGCTTCAGCGTCTCGACTTCCTGCTCGAGCGTCACGCGCGCCGTCGGCTCGTTGGCGAGCGTGTAGCGCAGGAACGACGAGAGGCGCGAAAGCATCGCGTTCGCCGGTTCGGTCTGCTTGAGCAGCACCAGCGTCGAGATGCTGTTCAGCGTGTTGAACAGGAAATGCGGGTTGAGCTGATAGCGCAGCATCGCCAGCTGCGCGCTGGTCGCCTGGTTCTCCAGCCGCAGCATCTGGTCCTGCTGCTCTTCGATCCTCAGGAAGAAGTTGATCGCGTAATAGAGCGCCGACCACGCGCCGAGCAGGGTGAGGTCGAGATAGAACGCGCCGAGCAGGATCGCGGTGAAATTGCTGTCGGTGCCGGGGCGATAGAGCGTGGCTACCCAGGCATCGACAAACGCCCAGAGCGCAGAGCCGGTCAGCAGCACGATGAGGGTGACGCCCCAGGTGACCAGCGGCTTGCGGTCGATCAGCGTCTGGTAGATCACGCTCATCACCAGCGAGACCGAATAGCCGGTGATCGTCGCGATGATGATCGGTACCAGAAACGAGATCGGCTGGCCATTGGCGAGCCCCGATATGCCGCGCAGCGCCAAGGCTCCCGCCCAGCCCAGCGTCTGCAGGTTCCAGAAGGCCCGGTTCTTGTTGGCAAAGAACGGTGTCGGCTTGATGGGCAGCATCGCCATGGTAAACCCGGTCTAGCCGGTTTCGCTCCCGCACCCCACAATTTTTTGCATCCTCTGACAGGCTGGGTTACGCTTCGTGCAAACAGACAGGAGAGGATGCCCCATGACGGATATGCTGGCGCCCGAGGCTCGGGCCAAGTTCACCGCGATGACCAACGGGACGCAGGAAGACTGGGCGATCATCGCCGGGCAGTACCGCGAATTCGCAGGAGGGCTGGCCGATCGCGTGCTGGCGCACCTGCGCTTGCTCGATGGCGATTTCGGCGGCTTTCCGATCGATCGGCTGCAGCACAGCCTGCAGACTGCAACTCGCGCGCATCGCGACGGGCGCGACGAGCAATATGTCGTGATGGCGCTGCTCCACGATATCGGCGACACCTTGGGCAGCTTCAACCATCCCGATGTCGCAGCTGCGATCGTCAAGCCGTTCGTGTCGGAGGAAATCCACTGGATCTGCGCCAACCACGGTGCGTTCCAGGGCTATTACTATTTCCACTTCATCGGCGGCGACCGCGACGTGCGCGAGAATTTCCGCAGCTCGCCCCATTTCGACGCCTGCGCGGAATTCTGCGAGAAATACGATCAGGCCGCGTTCGATCCGGATTACGAGAGCGAACCGCTCGAATTCTTCGAGCCGATGGTGCGCCGGGTGATGGCTCGCCCGATCAACTCGATGTATGCCAAGGTCGCCGAACAGGCCTGACAGCAAAAAGCCCTCCCCAAGCGGGAGGGCTTCCTTGCATGTTTCTGGCACCCGGACCGGTCAGCGCGCCGAATTTTCGGCGTAAAGGCCATCCACCGCCTTGCTCACCAGCACATTGACCGCAACACGGCGGTTCTGCGCCTTGCCCTCTTCGGTCATATTGTCTGCGACCGGATCGGCCTCGGCCATCCCGGCAGGCGTCAGCATGCGATAGGGCTTCCATTTGCAGACCTGCTGCAGATAGTTGATCACGCTCGCCGCGCGCTTCTCGCTCAGCGTCTGGTTGAATTCCTCGTCGCCATCAGCGTCGGTATAGCCGACGACCAGCAGCAGCGCGTTGTCCATCTGCTCAGCCGACCCTGCAGCGGCGCACAGTTCTGCCTTGGCCTGATCGCTGAGCTTCGCCTGCGCGGTGTCGAAATAGACGTTGGTCGTCGCCTTGACGTTATACTGGTCGATATCGCCCATGCGTCCGCGCAGCGCCTCGGTCGCCGCCGACTGTTCGGCGAACTGCTGCGCGGTGCCGGTGCGGATCATTGAAGCGGTCTTGAAGTCGGTGTTCTTGAAGGTGATCTGGCTGGCGAGCAGCGCGTCGCCCGACTGCAGCGTCTTGATCGTCAGCGGCAGGCCGTTGAGCAGCGCGCCGGTATCGAGCTGGGTGCGGCTTGCTCCGAACAGACCGCCAGTCGCTCGGACCTGGGTCTGGTCGTTGACGAACAGGATCGTGCGGCTGCCATCGGCAGTCTGCACCTGGATTCGGTCACCCTGGCGCGCGGTGAGCACGCCCTTGATCTCGGGCCCCTTGGTCATCGTCGCGGGATCGGGAAGCGCTTCGGCTTCGCTCGCGACATCGGCGCGCAGTGGCGTGTTCTGCTGGGCGATGAGCGCAGGCGAGGCGGAAAGCGCGAGCGCGGCCAGGGTCAGACGAATGCCCGACGTGGTGGCATGAAAAGGCATAGATGCTCCTTGAGGAAATGAAATTCGTCCCTGTTCCTCGGGAGACTGACAAATGGGGCTATCGGTTCCTGTTGCGACTCGAAACCTGCGGCAAGACGACCCGATGCATACGGCGAGGCGAGGAACAAACGGTCCTGGCCCGTTACTCGAGCGGCGCTGGTGGTTCAGCGAGCAGCGGCGGATACCAGCCGCGGGGCTCCTGCACGGACGCCTGCAGTGTCGCGAGTTCATCTTCAAACAGCCTCACCCGCTTCTTCCAGCGGTAATGCGTCGGTGCAGAAAAGATGCCCTTGCCGCGCTGGCGGCCATAGCGCGTCCAGAAGCGGATGGCGCCGCGCGGATCATAGCCGGCATTGGCCATCAGCCAGACCGATAGCCGATCCGCCTCGATCTCGGTGGCCAGGGTGATGCGGGCGTTGCGGCCGAGCTGCTGCATCAGCCCGCGCTGAACCCCCGCCTCGTTGAGCCGCCTGCGATGCTCGAGCAGATTGTGCGACAGTTCGTGCGCCAGGATGGCCGCAAGTTCGTCATCATCGACCATGAAGGCCAGCATCGGCACGGTGATGCCGACGATATCGCCGTCTGCGGATGCGCCATAGGAATCGCTCGGGCGCAGCTCGAACCGGCTTCGGCAGGCCGGTGTGCCCGCGACCGTGACCGTCATCGGCTCGCCGCCCCGCAGGATGCCCAGCGCCACCGGTCCCTTGTCCAGCGCTGCCCGCATCCGCGCATCGGCCCAGGCGATTGGGCGATAGGCCGCGACCTGATCGATCGCCGCGAGTTCCTCGGCAGTTGGGGCAAGGGGCATGCCGTTGAGCGAGACGATCGCATCATCGGTGCGAAGACCTGCGCGCGCAGCCGGGCCATCGGCGACCAGCGCAAGCACGGCATAGTCGCTGGCAAAGCCGAAGGTGGCACGCGCCGCATCGGCATCGGGATATTGCCCGATATGATGCAGCGTCATCCCGGCAGCGTTCTCGATCGCGCGACAGAACGGCGCGCTGGCCGTGGCGAGCCGGTAACCGACGCTGAGCACGCGGACATCGGCCGCGCGCAACTCAGCAAGCGACCATTCGGAAGCCTTGGGCGATCCTGAAGCCGCGATGGCGGGCAGCGGGGCCGCGAGGGCCATCAGCCCCGCCATGGCCCAGGCGCACGCAGCCCTGCGCATGAATCAGCCGACCGGCTTCTTCACCGACCGGGCATCGGCAATCGCCGATTTGAGCTCGTCATAGCCGACCGCACCGTTGAGCACGCGGTTGCCCACGACCCAGCTGGGCGTCCCGCTGAATTCGAGCTGCTGCGCGATGCGGATATTGTCGTCGAGCACCTGTTCGGCCTGCTTGCTGGCAACGAAGCCACGCGCAGCGGCCATGTCGAGGCCTGCCGTCTTGGCGGCCTGCTCGATCGTCGCCTGGCTCGGGCGCCCGGCGGCGAACATCGCCTTGTAGAACGGATAATATTTGCCCTGCTTTGCGGCGGCCAGGCCCCAGGCGGCTGCAACGCGGCTCTCGTCCGACAGGATGGGGAGCTCGTGGAACACGATCTTGAGGTTCTTGTCCTCGCCCAACAGCTTCGCGACATCGGCCACGCTCTGGCGGCAGAAACCGCAGGCGAAATCCGAATATTCGACCAGCACGACATCGCCTTGGGGATTGCCGGCAAAGGCGCTGGCATAGGGCGTTTCGACTTCGCTGCGCACCGAGGCGATGCGCTTGGCCGCCTGCTTGCCGCGCAGTTTCTCGACCGCCTCGGGAATGATCTCCGGATTTTCCAGGATATAGGCGCGCACGATGGCCTCGATCGCCGCCTTGTCCTTCGTATCGAACCCGGCGGCGGCCGCCGCCTTGTCGGCATCCTGTGCCGCCGCGCCGCCCGAGGTCACGGTCGCACCGCTCTGCCACAGAAGCGTGCCGACACCTGCGGCGATGGTGAGCAAACCGGCACCGATCATAAATGGAAGTTTCCCTGAACGGGCCTCGCCGGAAGAAGACGATTGCGATGTCATGGCGGGCCCTTGGTTGGTGAAATGCAATGGATCGATGCGACTTAGCGGCGGCGGCGCTGGCGTTCAACCGCATCGCGGGCAAGGATCGCGATATCCTGCGCGCGGATCCAGTCGGCGCTGCCCTGGGGCAGGGTGGTCATCGCCTGTTCGGCACTCTGAAGCGCCAATGGCGCATTGCCCTGAAGCACGTAACGTTCTGCGCTGGCCAGCGCCGCGCGCGCGGTATCGCCGCGATCGGCATAGACCACGCCCAGCTGATACCATGCAAACGGATTTTCCGCATCGCGTGCCACCGCCGCCTTGAGCACGCGCTCGGCTTCGGCGAGGTTCGACGGATCCTCGGTCGCGATCAGCGCATGGCCATAGACGCCGGCGATCAACGACTGGGCGTTGGTGCTGGCCACCGCCCTTTGCAGCGGGGCGATTGCTTCCTTGGGGCGCCCCGATTCGAGCAGGATCTGGCCGTAGATTTCAAGGAAATACGGGTCGTCGGGTGCCTCGGCGAGCAATGAGCGGACCTCTGCCAGCGCCTTTTCAGGGTAGGCGCTCTTGTGCCAAGCATAGGCCCGGGCATAGCGCGCAGGCACGCTCTGGTCGGTCTCGGGATAATCGCGCAGCGTCTCGGTGGGTTCGGCGACATAGCCGACCAGCTTGGCCTTGACCCGCTGGAACCGCGCTTCGAGCGCCGGATCGAGCGGATTGTTGTACGCCGGGTCGTCCTGGTAGATTTCCTGCAGCAGCGAGATGCGTTCGCCCGACAGCGGGTGCGAGCGGTTGTAGCTGTCCTCCTGCGGGATCGCGAGACGGAATTCCAGGTTCTGCAGCTTCTTGAAAAAGGCGAGCGAGCCCTTGCCGGTCAGGCCTGCCTGCGAGAGATATTTCGCGCCGGCGACATCGGCTCCCGATTCTTCGCCACGAGTGTGCGCCAGGAATTTGCCCAGAGCGGCCTGCTGGCCTGCACCGATGATACCCAGCCCCGCTTCGCCCGCGCCGGCCGCCACCGCAGCAAGGCCGAGCAGCAACGACAGGATGGTGATATTGCCAGCTTTCGAGGCGTTTTCCGACCGGGTGATCGAATGGCCGAGTGCGATATGCCCGAGTTCGTGTGCGATGACGCCCTGAACCTCGTTGGCATTGTCCGCCGCCTCGATCAGCCCGCTATGGATGTACACGTCCTGCGTCCCGGCGACGAAGGCGTTGATGCTGCGGTCGTTGATGACGACGACATTGACATTGGACGGCAGAAGCCCTGCGGCAAGGATCAGGTCGCGCGACATGTCTGCGAGCAGCGCCTCGGTCTCCGCATCGCGCAGGATCGATTGCGCCGCCGCCGGCTGGATCGCCAGCATGGCAGCCGCGCACAGCGCCAGCATCCTGGCAAGCAGCCGGGCTATCGCAGGAGGCTGAGGCTGGGAGCGGTGCTGCATGCGCTGCCGGTTTCCATGGCTGGAGGCTCGATCGAAGGCGGGACAGGTGAAGCCCCGCCGATGAACATGCGATGAAACCGCATATTCGGGGTCGAACTTAGCGTGGTGCGGACGATATGCCCAGCGGGGCGGCAACAAATGCGACGACAGGTGTTTCAGGCGGCCCTGAGTTCGGCCAGGAACGCACTGCTCGCCCGGCGCAGCGCCAGCGCCTGTTCCTCTAGCTGCGAGGTGACAAGCCGCATGTCATCGGAGACCGACTTGACCCGTTCGGCATTGTGGCGGACGGCCTGCGCGGTTTCTTCCATCGCGTGCGCATCGCTGGCCACCTGCAGGCTGCTCGAGTGGATGTCGCTGGTCGCCTCGCCCTGATCGGCGATGACCTTGGCAATATGCGCCGCGCCTTCGGTTACCAGGTCGATCTGGTCGGCGATCGAATCGATCGTCATTTCGGTCAGGTCCATGCGTGCGCGGATTCCCTGTACCGTTTCGTCGACGGCCTGGATTGCGCCGCGCGTCTGGCCCGAAAGCTGCTTGACCTCGTGCGCGACGACCGAAAAGCCGCGGCCTGCCTCGCCCGCACGGGCAGCCTCGATCGTTGCATTGAGCGCCAGCAAATTGGTCTGCGAGGCGATCTCGTTGATCAGCGTGGTGATTTCCGAAACCTTTTCCGCCTGGGTGGCAAGCGCACTCACGGCCACACTGCCCGACATGCTGGCGCTGCGGGCGGCCGCCGCTGCCTGGTGCTGGGCATCGACGCGCTGCGCAATCGCCTTGGCCGATCGGTTGAGCTGCTCGATGGCAGTGGCGACATGCTGCACCGACAGGCCGACATTGCTCGCTCGCGCAGTAACCTGGGTCGCGCTGCTGTCGGTCTCCTCGCCGATGCTGTGCAGCGCCGCCGCACTCTTGCCCAGTTGCGCCAGCGCGTCGGTCAGCCGATCGATGGTCTGCACGACGGAAAGCTCGAACCCTTCGGCCAGCGCTGCCATTGCCTTGCGCTGCGCAGCCATATGCTGTTCGCGTTGCGCAACCAGCGCCGCCTGGGCACGCTGATCGCGTTCGGCGACCGCCACGGCCTCGCTCTGCCGCAGAGCAAATTCGCGCTCTCGCGCCTTGGCCAGTTCATCCGATTGCACAAGATGGCTGGCGAAGTTGCTGCATAGGGCCGCAGTGTTGCGCCACATGATGATGGCAAAGATCGCCGCGAGCGGAAAGAAGTAGACGGTGATGGCGTATCCGGTCGCCATGATCCCCGTGAACAGACCGCTCATCATGGCGCTCAACCAGAACAGATTGGCAGAGGGCAGGGGCAGGAAGTTGAGTGCGCCGATCGCGGCGATACCTATGCCCAGGGGAACGGCCAGATCGATCAGATGGCTGTTTTGCGAGTGCATCAGGCCGCCAAATGCCAAGGCCCAGCTCAGTCCCGAGACCAGCGCATTGATGCAGAACAGCAGATGCAATCTGGCCAGCCGGTTCTGGTCGGCACTGTCCTGGCCCTCCGCCAACCGCTTCAATACACCGCCCAACGGAACAAGGCTGAACACGCACAGGACGCTCAGGCTCGTGCCCGTCAACGTCAGCATCCGTCCCGGCGTGCCCCAGGCCGCCCAGCTGAGGACCACCGCCACAATGATCGCACTGGGCAGCATGTGCACGCTGCAGGTGCAGATGCGCTGCATATGGTGGACGGCGATAGAGATCGATGCGAGTTCGGGATGCCGATGGCTATCCGTGCCATCGCCCAGGGAGGGTTGCGCACGGAATCCGAGCTGTCCCATGTTTGGGGCCAGTTTCTGCCGAGATCGCAAGCTTGTCATGCGAATCACTTGTCACGTTCGTGGTTAACACGCCGCTAAAATGATTCGCAGGCAAGGCGTCCGTCGATCAAACCCCCGATAATTTACAGCACGTATTTGCTGAGATCGGTATTCTTGGCGATACCGGTCAGCTGCGATCGAACGTAATCGGCATCTATATTGATCGTCTCGCCGCGGTGATCTTCTGCATTAAAGCTGATATCTTCCAGCAACTTCTCCATCACGGTCTGGAGACGGCGAGCGCCGATATTCTCCACCGTCTCGTTCACCGAGGCGGCAATCCGCGCGACCTCGCGCAGCGCGTCCTCGCTGAATTCCAGCTTCAACTCCTCGGTACCCAGCAGCGCGCTGTATTGCTGCGCCAGATTGGCCTTGGTTTGCGTCAGGATATGAAAGAAATCCTCCTCGCTGAGCGCCTTCAATTCAACGCGGATCGGCAGGCGGCCCTGCAGTTCGGGCAGCATGTCGCTGGGCTTGGCGATGTGGAACGCGCCCGAGGCGATGAACAGCACGTGGTCGGTCTTCATCGGGCCGTATTTGGTGGCGACGGTTGTGCCCTCGATCAGCGGCAGCAGATCGCGCTGCACGCCTTCACGGCTTACCGATCCGCCACGCACATCGGACACCGCGATCTTGTCGATCTCGTCGAGGAAGACGATGCCATTGGCTTCGGCATCGGCCAGCGCCGCGCGGGCGACGTCATCCTGGTCCATGCGCTTTTCGGATTCTTCCTCGATCAGCTTGTCCCAGGCATCGGCGAGCCGCATCTTGCGCGGCTTGGTGCGCTTCTGGCCGAAGGCCTTGCCCATCATGTCGCTGAGGTTGATCATGCCGACCTGGCCGCCCATGCCGGGGATTTCCATCGGCATATTGGGCGTCGCCTCGACCTCGATCTCGACCTCGGTATCGTTCATGTGATTGTCGATGATGCGCTGGCGGAAGCTCTGGCGCGTCGCTTCGCTGGCATTGTCGCCGACCAGCGCATTGAGCAGCCGCTCCATCGCCGCCTCGGACGCTGCCTCGCGCACCTTCTCGCGGCGGCGCTCCTTTTCGAGCCGCACGGCATCCTCGACCAGGTCGCGGGCGATCTGGTCGACGTCGCGGCCGACATAGCCGACCTCGGTGAACTTGGTCGCCTCGATCTTGATGAACGGCGCATCGGCAAGCTTCGCCAGGCGGCGCGAGATCTCCGTCTTGCCGCAGCCGGTAGGGCCGATCATCAGGATGTTCTTCGGCGTCACCTCGTCGCGCAGCTCGGCGGGGAGGCGCTGACGCCGCCAGCGGTTGCGCAGCGCGACGGCAACAGCGCGCTTGGCGTCCTTCTGGCCGATGATATGCGCATCGAGCGCGGCAACGATGTTCTTCGGGGTAAGCGTATCGGTCATTCAGTGTCTTCTCTGGAAGGGAGTATCGCGCTCACAAATTGGGGTGTGGCCGCGCTGGCTTCAAGCGCAGCGCCATCCCGCCATCAGGCTGCGGTGCGATTCGACGATTGCGGCAATGTCCTGCGGCTGAGGCTCGGTAAGATATTCGCCGCGCTCATAGGTGCCACCGAGCAAGATGCCGTCGCCGCGCGGGAACATGTATCCGGCGGGGAAGGCATAGGCATAGCGGATTTCGGGCTGGGGGATCAGCACCGCGAGCTGTCCGCGTACCGGCACGAGTTCGGGGTCACCGAACAGCTTGGCTGCACCCAGCCCGGTGCAGTTGAACACGAGCCGCTCGGGCAGCGCCGCGACCTCGGACGGCGTGTTGAAACTGCGCAGCTCGACCTTGCCGCCGGCCACCCTAATGTCGCGCAGCAGCCGCTCGAGAAAGCGCCCGGTCTCGACATACATGGTCTCGTAGCGGACGACATTGTCGAGTGCGAAGGGGTGCTCGTCGGGGGTGAGGCGGACCCGCCCGGGAAAGCGCAAATCGGACGGAAGCGGCCCGACGCGGCGCGTCTGATCATAAGTGGGCAGCCAGCGGATACCGTAATCGTCGCCCGCCATGATCTGGAAGCGGCGGCGGCTGTAATCGGCGGCGGCATCGGCCTGCGCGCGGAACTCCGGCGTCGCGACATGGTCGTCGAAATAGCCGGTGGGGAAGATCTGGCCGCCTGCGATGTTCGATGTCGTCTGCGGCGGCAGCGCGGCGGTATAGATGGTGACCGGATAGCCGGCCTCCTGCACGAGCCTTGCGGTGGTCAGCCCCATGATCCCCGCACCGATCACCGCGACCGGGCCCGAATGACTCGGCAGACCGAGCGAGGTCGCCAGCCGCGAACTGCCCCAGCTCAGCGAGATGCCGCCGCCGCCATGCCCGTAATTGTGCACCAGCCGCGTATCGCCCAATGCCTCGGCGCGCACCACGAAGCCGGAGGGACGGAACGGACGCAGCCCGGCCACGGTGCGGATCACGCGGTTGGGATCGACCTGAACCCTGGGCAGGCAGGCAGGTGGGGCAGGGAGCGCACGCATCGGGCGCGTCGTCGCGTCTGTCGTGCATCCCCCCAGCAACAATGCGGCACCGCCGCTTGTCACCAACCCCCGCCTGTTCGTCTGCCACAGCATGGCTGCGGACCCTAGGGCATCAGGCGGCGGTGTCGAGCGTCTCGATCGTCAGCTGGTCGTTCGTATAGACGCATACGTCGCTGGCGATCTTCATCGCCTTGCGCGCGATCGTCTCGGCGTCCTGCTCGTACTCCATCAGCGCGCGGGCAGCAGCGAGCGCGAAATTGCCGCCCGATCCGATCGCGGCGACTCCGTCGACGGGCTCTAGCACGTCCCCGTTGCCGGTGAGGATCAGCGTCACTTCCTTGTCGGCGACGATCATCATCGCCTCGAGGTTGCGTAAGTATTTGTCGGTGCGCCAGTCCTTGGCGAGTTCGACCGCCGCGCGCATCAGCTGGCCCGAATGCCGCTCGAGCTTGGCTTCCAGCCGCTCGAAAAGCGTGAACGCGTCGGCCGTGGCGCCTGCGAACCCGCCGATCACCGATCCGTCGCCGAGGCGGCGCACCTTGCGCGCATTGGGTTTCATCACCGTCTGGCCCATCGATACCTGGCCATCGCCTGCGATCACCGCCTTGCCGTTCTTGCGGATACCGACGATGGTGGTTCCATGCCATGTCGGCATGCTGCTGCTGTCTCTGCTCATGGCGCGCGATATGGTGGAGCGGGGCAGGGGCTGCAAGCCCTACATGATGCGGCGGACTTCATCCCCATCATAGAGCCGCACGTCCGATCCCAGCCGCTCGACCTGGGCCAGTCCTGCCCCGAAAGCGGCCATGTGCGGCGACTGGAAATGCGCATCGAGCGCAGCCTGATCCACCCAGCGTTCCGAGATGCGGATGATATCGGGATCGTTCATGTCGCGGGCAAAGGCATAATGCAGGCAGCCTTCCTCCTCGCGCGTTGCCTCGACCATCTGCTTGGCGGCCTCGGCAAATTTGTCGATTTCACCCGGTGCGAACTGCAGCCAGCCTTCGATGATGAGCATGTCCTGTCTCCTGCCTGTGCCGATGCTTCGCACGGCTTCCAGACAGGGTTACGAGCCCAGCATCACAAGGGCAAGTCAGCTGCCGGTATAGCCGCGATACCAGTCGACGAAGCGGGGAATGCCGATGTCGATCCCGGTGGACGGCGCATAGCCCAGGTCTGCAGCAATTGCGCTGATATCGGCATAGGTCTGGTACACGTCGCCCGGCTGCATCGGCAGCATGTTGCGGATCGCTTGTCTGCCGCAGGCCGCTTCGATCACGTCGATCATCCGGCCCAGAGGCTCGGGCTGGTTATTGCCGATATTGTACAGCCGGTGCGGCGAGACGCTTCCGCCGGGCTTGACCTCGCCGTCGTCCGCCGGAGGGTGGTCGATCACGGCGAGCACGCCGGCGATTATATCGTCGATATAGGTGAAGTCGCGGCGCATATCGCCATGGTTGTACACGTCGATTGGCTTGCCCTGCAGGATCGCGCTGGTGAACTTCCACAGCGCCATGTCGGGTCGGCCCCAGGGCCCGTAGACGGTGAAGAACCGCAAGCCCGTCATCGGCAGACGATAGAGATGCGCATAGGTCTCGCTCATCAGCTCGTCGGCCTTCTTGGTGGCGGCATAGAGCGAGATCGGATGATCGACGCGTTGGTCGACGCTGAACGGCACGGTATCGCTGTTGCCATAGACCGATGAGGACGAGGCATAGACGAACTGGCGCACGTCACGGTGGCGCGCGATCTCAAGCAGGTTGAGATGGCCGACCAGGTTCGACTGCACATAGGCGCGCGGATTGTCGATGCTGTAGCGCACCCCCGCCTGCGCGCCGAGATGCACGATCGTGGACAGCTTGTGCGGTGCGAGCGCGGTCTCGAGCGCCTCATGGTCGGCGAAATCAAGCTCGGCAAAGTCGAAGCGTCCGCTGTCGACCGTTGCGAGGTCGGCAATGCGCGCATGCTTGAGCGCGGGATCGTAATAGGGGTTGAGATTGTCGATGCCGACGACATGCTCGCCGCGCTGCATCAGCGCGCGCGTCAGGGCATGGCCGATAAACCCGGCGGCTCCGGTGACGATGATGGTCATGGGTGCAGGTTCTGCCCGATCAGCCGGCGAGACGCAAATGGCCGCTCGGGCGTTCGGGCGCGGCGGGCTGGTCGGGCCAGATTCCGCGCGTGTCATAGACGATCTTGGCGGCGCGTTCGGCAAGCGGGATCGACTTGAACACGTCATGGTCGACCAGCACGATGAACAGGTCGCAGCTTTCAATCGCATCGTCGACATCGATCAGGCTGGCGCCCAGCCCGTCATAGGCGGGCGGCAGCGCCTGCGCATAGGGTTCGACGATGTGAATCCGTTCGCCGAATTTCTGCGCCAGCGCCAGCGCGACCTTGTTGGCCGGGCTCTCGCGGAAGTCGTCGATATTGGCCTTGAACGCAAGGCCCAGGCACGCGACGCGCGCGTCGGGATTGGCCTCGATCAGCGCGCCCGCCTTGCCGAGCACATGATCGACCTTGCCGTCATTGACCCAGCGCGCGGTGCGGATCAGCGGGGTTTCATCCGGAGCGCCATGGATGATGAACCACGGATCGACCGCGATGCAATGGCCGCCGACGCCGGGGCCGGGCTGCAGGATGTTGACGCGCGGATGGCGGTTGGCGAGGCGGATCACCTCCCACACGTCGAGCCCCATGCGGTCGGCGACGATCGACAGCTCGTTGGCAAAGGCGATGTTGACGTCGCGATAGGCGTTCTCGACCAGCTTGGTCATTTCGGCCGAGCGCGCATCGGTGGTGATGCACTCGCCGCGCACGAACCGGCGATAGAAGGTCAGCGCCTTGCGCGCGCAGCGGGGGGTGATGCCGCCGATCGAGCGATCGTTGTTGGTCAGTTCCTCGAGAATGCGGCCGGGCAGCACGCGCTCGGGGCAATAGGCGATGGCGATATCGGGAATGTCGCTGGTCAGGCCCGGCACCTTGAGATCGGGGCGCAGCTTGGCGATCAGGTCACGCATTTCCTCGGTGGTGCCGACGGGCGAGGTCGATTCGAGGATGATGGAGTCGCCGGCCTTCAGCACCGCGGCGATGCTGCTCGCGGCCTGGAGCACATAGCTGATATCGGGGGCATGCTTGTCGTCGAACGGGGTCGGCACCGCGATCACGAACACATCGGACGGTTCGACCTGGAGCGAGGTGCGCAGCATGCCGCGCGCGACCACGCCCTGGACCAGGCCGTCCAGATCGACCTCCTCGATATGGATTCGGCCCTCGGCAATGGTGCTGACGACATGTTCGGACACATCGACGCCTAGCACGCGGCAGCCCGAGCGCGCGATGATCGCTGCTGTGGGCAGGCCGATATAGCCCAGACCCAGAACGCAAACTTCAGGCTTCTTTTCGGACAGCATGCTCAATCCCCGATCGTGGTCGGCCCGGCGGCGTGAGGCGGCGAACCATAGAGCCCCGCTCTAGCCGCGTCCCGGTTAAAAAACCGGTAAGCAGTGGCTCGATCACCCGCAAGAGTGGCAATTTCAGGGCCTAGTTCGCTAGGGCTGCTGCGTGGCCTTATCGCTTTTCCTCGCGAACCCGGCCCCTTCGGCATTGGCCACCGTCGGGCGATCAAACGGTACGACCTTGCTTGACACAACAAAAAAGGGCGGCCCTTGGGAGCCGCCCTTTTCCGTTTAGCTTGCGCCTGATGAAATCAGGGGCTGTTCGGCTCGTCGTCGTCAGCGATGACGATGATGCCGCCGATCACGGCAGCAGCAGCGACGACACCGATGATGATCCCGGTGCTGCCTTCAGCTTCGCTCTCTTCGCTCGACGAAGCGGCCACACGACCGGCTGCCTGAGCGAGGACCGGTGCGCCGACCATGGTGGTCAGAGCGATCGCGGCCACAGTGGCTTTGAACATTTTCATTTTGATATTCCCCATAAGGAGTTTTTGCGTTCAACGGTCAGATGACACAATCAGGCCTATGTTGCAAGTGCGAAATAACCATATCGCACCATAACGGTGGCGAAAGTTTGCGATAGGTGAAGACAGCCGAATATCCCCAAAATGCCGCTTTTATCGGACGTCCGGGTACATGTACTTGAGCCGGTGCCGCATACCGAAGGTCCAGGCGAGCCCGACCTTGAGATAGATATAATTGGCTTTCAGCGGTCCCCATGCTGCGATGCGGCGGTCGGATGTGATGACCGGCTTGCGCGTCATTCTCAGCCTGCCGAGTCGCGCAAAGCCGATGCACAGATCGGCCTCCTCCATGATCGTGGCGACCGCCGGGATGCCCCCGATGCGCAGATAATCGGTGCGGCGGAAGAACATCGCATGGTCGCCGAACAGCAGGCGGACACCGCGCACGAAAAGATGCGGGTGGGTGACGATGGGATAATAGGTCTTCCACCAGTTGTGCGCGGTGGTGAACCAGCGGGTCTTCTCGCCCCGGATGATCGGCAGGAAAGTGGCCAGCGCGATGCGGCGGTCTGCCAGCACCTGGCGAATGTGCGTGATCGCATCGGGCGGCAGCAGACTGTCGGCGTGCAGGATGCAGACGAGATCGCCGCCGGCCTGTTCCACCCCGAAATTGATCTGCGGCCCGCGTCCGCGCGTCGGCGAAAGCTCCGTCCGCCAGCCTGCCGCTCTCGCCAGTGCAACCGTTTCGTCCTCGCTGCCGCCATCTACCAGCAGGATTTCATCAGGCTGTGGATCGAGCGCGGCGACATTGGCGATCGTTGCCGGCAGGGCCTTGGCCTCGTTGAGCGCCGGGATCATCAGCGTCACGCGCATCGGCCAGCCTCCGCGAGATACGGCCAGCGCGCCAGGTCCTCGGGCCGGTCGCAATCTGCGAGCGTTGGCAACAGGGCCACGTCAAGGCCGCGAGCATCGCACCGCCGCAAGGTCTCGCGTAGCACGGCTTCGGTGCTCCACGGCATGTCGATCAGCAGTTCGGGCCGTGCCGTCTGCATTCCGATGAGATAATAGCCGCCGTCCTCTGCGGGGCCGATCACGACATCATGGCTTTCCAGCGCGGCCATGGCGGATGCGACAGTCGCGACATCCAGATCCGGCGTGTCTGCGCCGAAGAAGATGTGCGGATCATCGCGTGCGGCATCGATCAACCGCTCGGAAAGCCCGCCTTCCACCTGTTCGATCAGCAGGACCCCATCGCCCAGCCAATCGCGGAATTGGGTCTCATCAGCGCCAGCAAAGCGAATTTCCACGGGCGCTCCCGCCTGCAACAGGATGTCGACGGTCCGCCCTGCGAGGTGACGATGGACTGCTGCCGCTCCTGACGCGCCCAGAGCAGGAATAAGCCGCGTCTTGGCATAGCCCGGCACCGGATATTTGGCGAACAGCACGAGATCGGGCAGGGCGGTCATCGCGCAAGGCTTAACGCTCCGCGAAAGGGAAACAAGCCTTGCATCGCTATCCTGCCGCCATATGGTGCGCGGCCCGGCCAACCGACCTCGAGGAGCCTCGCGCATGTCCGACACCATCCTGTTCGATTACTGGCGCTCGTCCGCCAGTTACCGCGTCCGCATCGCGCTCAATCTCAAGGGGATCGCCTATCGGGCAGTGCCGACCGACCTGCTGACCCGCCAGCAAAAGGCTCCCGATTATGTCGCGCGCAACCCGCAGGGGCTGGTGCCGATGCTGCAGATCGACGGGCAGGACCTGACCCAGTCGCTGGCGATCATCGATTATCTGGATGCAACCCGCCCCGAGCCGCGCCTGATCCCCGCCGATCCGGTCGCGCGCGCTGCGACACTCGCGCGCGCCATGGTGATCATCGCGGACATCCACCCGGTCAACAACCTGAGGATGCTGCATTATCTCAAGAACGAGATGGGCCAGGACCAGGCGGCGGTCGACACCTGGTACCGCCACTGGATCGCCGAGGGCTTTGCCGCGCTCGAACTTATGGCGCCCGAAAACAGCCTGTTCGGCGGCGATTCCCCCGATCTGACCGATGTGTGCCTGGTGCCGCAGGTCGCCAATGCGCGGCGGTTCGAACTCGACATGACGCCCTATCCGCGCCTGACGCGGATCGATGCCGCGCTGCAGGCGATCCCGGCCTTTGCCGCTGCCCATCCGGAAAAGGTGAAGCCCGCGTGAAGGTTGCCATCCTCCATCTGATATGCGGCGTCGGACTGGCGGCACTCGCATCTGCCCCCGCGCATGCGCAGGATGCCCAGCCGCAGGGCGACACGATCAGCTGGCCTGATGCGCCGATCACGGTGGTCGGGCGCCCTCTCGATGCGCCGATCGGCGACCGCGCCTATAGCGTCACCACCATCTCGCCCGACATGCTGGCGAACGAACCCAGCCAGCGGCTCGAGAACGCGCTGCGGTTGGTGCCGGGGCTGCAGCAGTTCCGCCGGTCGGATGCGCGCAGCGCTAATCCGACGAGCCAGGGGGTGACGCTGCGCGGGCTCGGCGGCAACGCCTCAAGCCGTGTGCTGATGCTGCTCGACGGCGTACCGCAGAGCGATCCGTTCGGCGGCTGGATCAGCTTTCCCGGCTATGACGCCATCAACCTGGGCAGCGTGCGCGTGCGGCGCGGCGGCGGCACCGGTGGCGACGGCCCCGGCGCGCTCGCCGGAACGATCGAGCTCGACAGCTCGGGGATCGCGCCCGACCAGTCGAATCTCTATGGCGATGTTGCCTATGGCAGCCGACAGTCGCTCGAGGCGAGCATCGGCACCAGCCAGGCGCTCGGGCAGGGCGGTCTTACGATCTCCGCCCAATATGCGCGGGGCGATGGATTTACGCCGGTGATCGCGCGGCAGCGCGGACCGGTCGACCGGCCAGCGCCCTTCGAGCAGCTGGGTGTCAATCTGCGCTTCGTCGCGCCGCTCAATGCCAGCACCGAACTGCAGGCGAGTGGACGCGTCTTTACCGACGAGCGCGAGCGCGGCTTTGCCTTCAGCGACAACCGCAACGACGGCGCCGACGCCAGCCTGAGGCTGGTAGGGCGCGGCAGCCTGCCCTGGTCGGCGCTCGCCTATGTGCAGATGCGCCGCTTCGAGAGCAGCTTCGGGGCGGTCAGCGCGGATCGCCGCACCGTCACGCAGAGCCTCGACCAGTACAACACGCCCTCCACCGGGCTGGGTGCGCGCGCCGAAATTCGCCCTTCGCTGGGTAGCGCGGGCGAACTGCGCCTTGGCGCCGAATGGCGGCGCACGACGGGAGAAACGCGCGAGCTGTTCACCTTTGTCGCGGGTGCTCCCACGCGTCTGCGCCGCGCGGGCGGGGCGAGCGAGACGCTGGGCGCCTTTGCCGAGGCGAGCTTTCAGGCTTCGCCCGATCTGCTGCTGACCGGCGGCGGGCGGGTCGACCATTGGCGGCTGAGCGATGGCCGATTACGCGAAACGGTTCTCGCTACCGGCGCGCCGGTGACCATCGCTGCGTTCGATGCCCGCAGCGGCTGGGAAGGGACGGGCCGAGTCGGTTTCGCCTGGGACGCGGCGGGGCTGCTCAAGCTGCGCGGGGCGGGCTATCTCGGCTGGCGCTTGCCGACGCTGAACGAACTGTATCGCCCCTTCCGTGTCGGGCCTGATGCGACCGCTGCCAATGCCGCGCTCGCGCCCGAACGGCTGCGCGGCGCAGAATTGGGGCTGGATTACGAAATCTACACCATCCGGCTGGGCGCAACTGTCTTCTGGAACCGGCTGGACAATGCCATAGCCAATGTGACGCTGGCGCGCGGACCCGGCAATTTCCCCGGCGTCGGCTTCGTTTCGGCGGCGGGTGCGTTCAGCCAACGGCAGAATCTCGACGCCGTCGAGGCGAGGGGCGTCGAGATCGAGGCGAGCGGCGATATCGGCGATGTCCGCCTTGCCGCCACCTATAGTTATGTCGATGCAAAGGTGGAGGCCGCGCCCGGCCAGGCGGCGATCGATGGACGCAGGCCCGCGCAGGTGCCCCGCCACTTTGCCACCGGCTCGGTCGGCTGGTTCCCGCGAGGCGGCGACAGCGGCATCAATCTCACCGCGCGCTATGTCGGATCGCAGTTCGAGGACGATCTTGGCCAGCTTGCGCTCGACGACGCGCTCACGCTCGATGCGCGAGCCGCGATGCGGATCAACCGCAATCTGCTGGTCGAACTGCGCGGCGAGAACCTGTTCGACACGACCGTGCAGGCCGGCATCAGCGGCCCCGGCATTATCGAGCGCGCAACGCCACGCACGATTTGGCTTGGCGTGAAACTGGACATTGAATAGCCTGACATCCGCAACATGACCCGCAGCATCACCCGCCTTGCCGATTTCCTCCCCTATCGCCTGTCGATCACGTCGAATGCGGTGAGCGATCTCATCGCGCGCGAGTATCGCACGCGCTTCGGCCTCAAGATTCCCGAGTGGCGCGTGATGGCGGTGCTGGGCGATGTGGGTGAGGCGACGCAGCGCGAGCTGGTGGCGGCGACGCGGATGGACAAGGTGGCCGTCAACCGCGCGACGAAGACGCTGGGCGAGCGCGCCTTGATCCAGCGTGCGCCGAACATGGCGGACGGGCGGTCGCACCATCTGGCGCTGACGGCGGCGGGGCAGGCGCTCTATGCCGAGATCATGCCGCTCGCACTCCAGATGGAGGCGCAAATCATGACCGCGCTCGATGATAAGGAGCGAGCGCAGCTCTCGGCGCTGATGAACAAGCTGCTGGCGCGCGCGGATGCGCTGACTGATGATTGACCGGCGCCGCCCGGGTCTTGCATTCAAGTTTCAGTTGATACTATGCTGCGCGCAGCATTCTCGCATTCCGGCAACAGCAAAAGGCAGCCGCATCCCATGAAGCTTGCATCACTCAAGAGCGGCCGCGATGGCCATCTCGTCGTCGTCTCGAACGATCTCGCCTGGTATGCCGATGCCAGCCATCTGGTGCCGACGCTGCAGGCCGCGCTCGACGACTGGGACCGCATGGCGCCGTATCTCGAGGTGCTGGCGCGCGATCTCGAACATGCCGCGATCCCGCGCGAGCGCTTTCACGAACATGATGCCGCTGCGCCGCTGCCGCGCGCCTATCAATGGGCGGACGGATCGGCCTATGTGAATCATGTCGAGCTGGTGCGCAAGGCGCGCGGGGCCGAGCTGCCAGAGAGCTTCTGGACCGATCCGCTGATGTACCAGGGCGGATCGGACGACCTGATGGGCGCGCGCGATCCGATCCTGCTCAAGGACGAGGCCTGGGGCTGCGATCTGGAGGCCGAGATCGTGGTGGTGACGGGCGATGTGCCCCAGGGCGTGACGCCCGAAGAAGCGCGCGGCTATATCCGCCTCGTCGGGCTGGTGAACGATGTCTCGCTGCGCAACCTGATCCCCGACGAGCTCGCCAAGGGCTTCGGCTTCGTCCAGTCCAAGCCGGCCAGTGCCTTTTCACCGGTGTTCGTGACGCCCGATGCACTTGGCGATTACTGGAAGGACGGCAAGCTGCACCGCAAGCTGCTGGTCGATCTGAACGGCGAACCGTTCGGCCGTGCGGTGGCATCGGACGACTGCACCTTCGATTTCGGTGTGCTGATCGCGCATCTCGCCAAGACCCGCCGCGTGCGCGCAGGCTCGATCATCGGATCGGGCACCGTTTCCAACCGCGACAGCGATGGCGGCCCCGGTCGTCCGGTGAGCGAGGGCGGCCTGGGTTACAGCTGCATCGCAGAGGTCCGCATGGTCGAGAAGATCACCACCGGCGAGATGAAGACGCCGTTCCTCAAGCACGGCGATACGGTGCGCATCGACGTGCATGACGATAAGGAACACACCATCTTCGGTGCGATCGAGCAGGTGGTACAGGTCGGCTGATTACTCGACGGTTCGGTCATTGCGCTTCGGCCAGGCTATCCAACGGACGGACGATCGCGCCGACGAGCATCCGGCGCTGTTTCCTGCCCGCGCGGTCGTGCGGGATGCTGTAGAGCTTGCGCAGCAGGGCCATGTCCCAGTCGGTCGGGTCCGGATATACATTGCCTGTGTCGAACAGACCCAGGAAGGAATTGGGCATGGACTGGTCGGTGGGTGTCGTCTCGGCAAAGGCGACCATGGCCGCATAGGCGGCCGCCGCAACGAGCGAGCGACCCTGGACGAGATTGACGTCAATCACGACCGTCGCCTTGTACAGCGCGCGCACGGCGAGCGTGCCGATGATGGTGGAGCGGTAGGCCTGCACCGTCTTGTTGCCATGGCCGATTGCCGATTGGCCGCCCGATGACGCGGATCGTCCGCGTGTCGCTGGTGTCCTTCCTCCCAGCGGTTGTCTGCGCCTGCGCGGGGAAGATTGCCAGTACGGCCCAGGCCAGAGCCGCAAACCCTCATGATCCTGATCGCGTCATCATCCTAGCCTCGTGCCGATAGTTCGTGACGTGATGTTGCGCTTTCAACGATCTGAGATCAATACTCATTCCCCTCGATTTTGGAGGTTTTGTTCTGAATAAATGTCGAACAAGGCATTTAATGGCCATCGGGCATTGATTTGTACCCTTACGCGGCCTGCTTTATATGATTATTTGGCGCCATCCCCAAGTCCTTCGGTGAGATCCTCCTCGTCGTCGATCTGACCGGCCGCCTCCGAATCCTTCAGGATCCTGCCCACGAGCATGCGCTTCTGCTTCCATCCCGCGCGGGCCGCGGGGATGCTGTAGAGCGCCTTGAGGAAACTGATGTCCCAGTCGGTAGCACTGGCAATCTGGGCATCCGGCGCAAACAGCCCCAGGATCGAATTGGGGGGTGGGCTTTGCGCTGGCTTCATCTCGGCAAAGGTCACCATTGCGGCATAGGCAGCAACAGCGTCGAGCGGGACGCCCTGCGCAAGATTCACGTCGATCACGACCGTCGCGCTGCGCAGCGCGCGGACGATCTGGGTTCTGACGATGCTCGAGCTATAGGCCTGCACTGTCGGTAGCCCGTTTCCAATCGATGAGCCGCCGCCCTCTGCCGTGCCGCTGTTCGCGGCGAGGCTGTCCGATGTGACCGCGCCCATTCCATCGACGCTGGTCTCCTGCGTCGTATACCACCAGCGCACCGGCGCATTGCCATTGAGCAGCGCGGAACGATCAGGAATCTGGACCTCGCTGAGCCGACGTGGCGATTTCTTCGCGATCCGCTGGACCACTGCCTTGGCATTGGTTGTGAAGCTGACGACGATATTGGTCTTGCACGGGGCCGATGCGGTGTCGATCTCCGCCACTTTCGCGAGCGCGCGGATCTTGCGTTCGACGATGGCGGCATATTCGGGCTGAATACCCAGCACTACCGGGCAGATCGGAGTGACCCAGCGCGCCAGCGGATCGTCGCTGCTGGTTGATACCGTCCGCCGGACGAAGTCATTGGCTTCCTTGCGCGCCTGCTCTTCGGTCTGCCGCCGGCCGATGACCTCGATTTCGCTTTCGGTCGATGCTTGCTGGGCCTGGACAGGGGCAAGGCCAGCGAAGAACGGAACAATGGCGGCGAGAAGTAGCGAGAGTCTGGAAGATAAGGCCGTCATGGAATGCCCCCATGAAATCACGTGGCACCATATTCCTGACAGATGACCTGCGTGCCATCGTCATTCGACAAAGGCACGCAGATGTCAGGCAAACGCCGTTACCGGATCGGCGAATCCGGCGCGAGGCGCATGTCGAGATAATTGTCGACCGAGTGCATCAGATCGTCGAGCTCGTGCTCGAAGAAATGGTTGGCGCGGCTGATCTCGTCATGATGGATGGTGATGTGCTTTTGCGTCCGCAGCTTGTCGACCAGCTTCTGCACCGCACCGGGCGTCACCACCGTATCGGCGGCGCCCTGGACGATGATGCCCGAAGCGGGGCAGGGCGCGAGGAAGCTGAAATCGTACATGTTCGCGGGCGGCGCGACCGAGATGAAGCCGCGGATCTCGGGGCGGCGCATCAGCAGCTGCATCGCGATGAGGGCACCGAAACTGAAGCCGGCGACCCAGGTGGTCTGCGCCTCGGGATGGAAGCTCTGCACCCAGTCGAGCGCGGCGGCGGCATCGGAAAGCTCTCCGATGCCGTTGTCGAACGTGCCCTGGCTGCGGCCGACACCGCGGAAGTTGAAGCGCAGCGTGGCAAAGCCGCGGCGCACGAAGGTCTTGTACAGCGCCTGGGTAATCCGGTCGTTCATCGTGCCGCCGCCCTGGGGGTGCGGGTGCAGGATCATGGCGACGGGCGCGCGCGGACGGGGGGCAGGGCTGAAGCGTCCTTCAAGACGGCCTTCGGGACCGGGAAAGATGACGGCGGGCATGTTTTGCGCTCTTTCGGCTGAAACGACACTAATGTCGGCATGGTGAATGTCGGGGCGGCAGAAGCATCAGATAGGGTCGCAGCGGCTGCCGGGAAGGGGCGCTATACGCAATCCGCGCGGGCAAAAGCAACAAAATGCGTGGATTCGCGCCTGACTGCGGTTAGAGGAACGCGATGAGCCGTTGTTCTCTTCCCCACGATCCGCTGCCGCGATGAACCAGCCACGCATCTATCTGGACCATGCCGCTACGACGCCCGTGCTTGCTGAGGCGCGCGCGGCGATGATCGCAGGGATCGAGCGCTGGGCCAACCCGTCCTCGCCGCATAGCGACGGGCGCGCGGCGCGGGCGGCGCTCGAAGAGGCGCGGCGGCAGATTGCAGGTGCGCTGAACTGGGATGGCGAGGTGATCCTGACCAGCGGTGCGAGCGAGGCGATCGCGCTCGCGATGCTGGCGGGCAAGGCCGATGGCTGGATCGTCAACCCTACCGAGCATGACGCGGTGCAGCGGCTGACGGCGCGCATCCCGGCAGGACGGTCGCTGATGCGGCTCGCGGTCGATCTCGACGGACGGCTGGTGATGGCGAGCCTCGCGCGTGCACTCGAAACCTGCGGCGGACGCCCGATGGTGGTGGTGCAGTCGGTCAACAGCGAGACCGGCGTGATTCAGGACAATGCATCGATCGCCGCGGTGGCGCGCGAAAACGGTGCGCTCAGCCTTTGCGATGCCTCGCAGAGCGCGGGCAAGCTGCCGCTGCCCGATGCCGACATGATCGTGGTTTCGGCACACAAGCTGGGCGGGCCGCCGGGGATCGGCGCGTTGCTGGTGCGCGACCTCGGGCTGCTCGAGCCGCCGGGCGGGCAGGAAAAGGGCTATCGCGGTGGCACCGAGAATGTGCCTGCCGCGATGGGCTTTGCCGCCGCGCTTACCCATGCGCGCTACTGGACCGATCGCGCGGCAGACCTGCGCCATCAGCTCGACAGCGCCATTCGCGGTGCAGGCGGCGAGGTGGTTGCACAAAATGCGCCGCGTCTGCCCAGCATCGGCAGTTACCGGATGCCCGGCATGGCCGCCAATGCACAGCTGATCCAGTTCGACCTTGCGGGGGTGTCGGTCTCGGCGGGCAGTGCGTGCTCGTCGGGCACGCTCAAGACCAGTGCAGTGCTGACCGCGATGGGCTGGGACGAAAAAGCGGCGGGCGAGGTGGTTCGGGTGAGCTTCGGCCCCTCGACCACGCGCGCGCATGTCTATCGCTTTATCGAATTGTGGCGCGAAATGGCGGCACGGGCGAAGCGCTGATGGCGACTGCTCCGATCTATCTCGACTATCAGGCGACGACGCCGCTCGCGCCCGAAGCTCTGGCCGCGATGCAGCCATGGCTCGGTGGGCCGGACAGCCCCGGCGGCTGGGCCAATCCGCACAGCGCGCACGCCATGGGGCGCAAGGCCTCGGCCGCGGTCGAGGTCGCGCGAAGCCAGATCGATGCGCTGATGCCGACGGGCGGGCGCGTGATCTTCACCAGCGGGGCGACCGAGGCGCTCAACCTCGCGATCCGTGGGGCGCTGCCTGCACTGGCACCGCGCAAACGGATCGTCACCATCGCGACGGAACATGCCGCCGTTCGTGACACCTGTCTGTGGCTGGAGAAGCAGGGCCATGATGTCGTGCTGCTGCCGGTGGACCGTGAGGGGCTGGTCGACATGGATGCGGCGCGCGCTGCCATCACGCCCGACACTGCGCTCGTCGCCGCGATGCTGGTCAACAATGAGATTGGAGTCATCCAGCCGGTCGAGCTTCTGGCGGACATGGCGCACGACGCGGGAGCTTTGTTTTTATGCGACGCGGTGCAGGGCTTCGGCCGTGTCGGGCTGCCGCACGCTGCGGACATGATCGCGGTCACCGCGCACAAGATCCACGGACCCAAGGGCATCGGCGCGCTCTGGGTCCGCGAGGGCGTGGCGCTTGAACCGCTGACCCATGGCGGCGGGCAGGAACAGGGTTTGCGATCGGGGACGCTCTCACCAGCGCTTTGCGCGGGATTCGGCGCTGCGGCGAAGCTGGCGGCGCAGCGGGCGGATGCGGACGCGGCGCATGTCGCGCGGTTGCGGGATCGCGCGCTCGCACTGTTCCAGGGATGGCAGGTCAATGGATCGCTCAGCAATCGCTATCCCGGCAATCTCAACCTGCGCCGCGAGGCGCTCGACGTCGCGCGGCTGATGTCCGATGTGCGCGGGGTCGCCTTTTCCGCAGGTTCGGCCTGTGCCAGCGGGTCGGGACGGCCGAGCCATGTGCTGACGGCGCTGGGCCTGTCGAGCCCGCAAGTGCGTTCGTCGATCCGGCTCGGCTTCGGGCGCTACACCACCATTGACGAAATCGAACGCGCCGCGCATTTGATCGTCGATGCGGCCAATCGGCAGATGGGGTGATCGATGATCGAGGTGACGTTCATCAGCGCGGACGGCAAGACCCGTCAGACGGTGCAGGCGAGCGAGGGCGACCGCCTGCTTGATGTCGCGCAGGCCAATGGTCAGCCGCTCGAGGGCACATGCGAGGGCCAGATGGCCTGTTCAACCTGCCACCTGATCATCGATCCGGCGGATTTCGCCAAGCTGCCCGACCCGGTCGAGATGGAAGAGGACATGCTCGATCTGGCGGTTGCCGTGACGCGCACCTCGCGCCTGTCGTGCCAGATATTCCTGCGCGAGGAATGGGGCAGCCTGACCTGCCGCGTCCCGGCCGAAAGCTACGATATGCAGGGCGTTTGACCGCGTTTTCGGCCCGGCTTGCTTTTCTGTCATCAACTCGCCATATGGCGCTCGGGAGTCGGGCGGACGTAGCCGTCGCCAATCTGGTCAGGTCCGGAAGGAAGCAGCCACAACGATTTTCGCCGCGGGTCGTCCGGCTCCTACCATCCCTCAGCGCCGTACCCCTCCCACACCCTCTGTTTTGAACAGGCGGGCGGTTTCGGTTTGATCCACCGGCGGCAGCGGCTAATCAGCATCTATGGACGATTCCCGGCCCAACGATATGGACAATGACGCAGGCGAAATGCCGGGCCTCGGGCTCGATCTGCCGCCGGTCGCCGCGCCCGCACCCGCGACGGGCCAGGCCTATCGTGTGCTTGCCCGCAAATACCGACCGCAGACCTTTGCCGAGCTGATCGGCCAGGATGCGATGGTGCAGACGCTGGGCAATGCGATCCGGCGCGAGCGGCTGGCGCACGCGTTCCTGATGACCGGGGTGCGCGGGGTCGGCAAGACCTCGACCGCACGGCTGATCGCCAAGGCGCTGAACTGCATCGGCCCGGACGGGCAGGGCGGCCCGACGATTTCCCCCTGCGGTGTCTGCGAGCCGTGCGTCGCCATTGCCGAGGGCCGCCATATCGACGTGATCGAGATGGACGCCGCGAGCCATACCGGCATCGACGATGTTCGCGAGATTACCGAGGCGGTGCGCTATGCGGCCGTCTCCGCGCGCTACAAGATGTACATCATCGACGAAGCGCACATGCTGTCGAAACAGGCGTGGAACGGCCTGCTCAAGACGCTGGAAGAGCCGCCGCCGCACGTGAAATTCCTGTTCGCGACGACCGAGGTCAACAAGGTGCCGATCACGGTGCTGTCGCGCTGCCAGCGCTTCGACCTGAAACGCATTCCGTCCGAACTGCTCGCGAGCCATTTCGCCGAGATCTGCGTGAAGGAGGCGATCACCGCCGAACCCGACGCGCTGGCGATGATCGCCGATGCGGCAGAAGGATCGGTGCGCGACGGCCTGTCGATTCTCGACCAGGCAATCGCGCATGCGGACCTTGGCGGCGATGCCAGCGAAGGCGCGCCGCAGGTGCGTGCCGAACAGGTTCGCGGCATGCTCGGCCTGTCCGATCGCGGCGCGATGCGGAGGCTGTTCGCGCATCTGATCGCGGGCGATGCCGACGCGATGCTCGCCGATCTCGATGCGCAGCACAGTCTGGGAGTCGATCCGGTCAGCGTGATGCGCGGGCTGCTGGCGATGGTGCATGCGATCACGCTCCAGAAATCGGCGGGCCGGGTCCGCACCGTGCATGGCGAGGAAGATCGCGCGGCGCTCGCCGACTGGGCGGCCAAGCTCGGCCATGCAAGCCTGCACCGGCTGTGGCAGCTGCTGCTCAAGGGGCATGACGAGATCGAGAGCGCGCCTGTCCCACGTGAGGCGTGCGAGATGGCGCTGCTGCGCGCGCTCTATGCCGCGACCATGCCCGATCCGGGCACGCTCGCCCGCAAGCTGGCGGATGCGCCTTCAGCGGCTGGTGGTAACACCACTGCTCCCACCGAGGCTGCGACGCCGCCGCCGCCACCGCCTGCCGAGGATAGCCCGCCCTGGAATGCGGCTCCCGACGAGCCGGTAGCGCCGCCGCCCGCAACGCCGCGCACCATGGCCGATCTGGTCGACATGCTCGACAATGCCAACAAATGGCTGATCGCCGCGCAGGTCAAGGCGGACATGCGGCTGATCGAGCTGGGCGAGGACAGGCTGATCTATCAGTCCGCCACTGGCCGCGACGATTATGTGCCGTTGCTGCGCGAGGCGCTCGCCTCGATCACCGGGCGCCGCTGGGAGGTCGAACGCGGCGAGGGCGAGGCGCAGCCGACCCTGGCTGAGCTCGAGCAGCAGGCCGAAGCGGCGATGCGCGACGAAATTCTGAACCATCCGCTGGTAAAGGCCACGCAAGCGGCCTTTCCCGATGCGGAAATAGACTGGACTGCGGCGGAAATCTCCCCACATGGAGATGAAACCCTGCCAACACGGAGTGCCAAGGCATGAAAAGCATGGAAGAGATGATGGCGGCTGCGCAGGAAGCGGCGCAGACCGTGCAGCGCCAGATGAACGAGGCGCAGGCCAAGCTGGAATCGATCGAGGTCGAAGGTGCAGCGGGCGGCGGCCTGGTCAAGGTCCGGGCGACCGCCAAGGGGCGCATTCTCGGCGTGTCGATCGATGACAGCCTGATGGTGCCGGCGGACAAGCAGATGCTCGAGGACCTCATAGCCGCCGCGTTCAACGATGCGCGCACCAAGGCGGATCGCGCGAGCGAGGAAGAGATGGGCAAGATGGCGCAGGGCCTGCCGCTGCCGGCCGGTTTCAAGCTGCCGTTCTGAATGCGTTAACCTGGGTGGATGCAGGATCGCTTGTCGTGGATAGACCCGGCAACCATATAAGCCGGTAAGATGCCACCGGACGGCCGGTGACCAACCCCAGATGGATTGAACCGAATTGACCATGTCCCAGACCTATCCCCTGCTGCCCTTGCGCGACATCGTGGTGTTTCCGCAGATGATCGTGCCGCTGTTCGTCGGCCGCGACAAATCGGTCGCTGCGCTCGAGCGTGCGATGGAGCAGGACAAGGAAATCTTCCTCGTCGCGCAGCTTGACCCGGCGCGTGACGATCCCGATCGAGATGATCTTTACGATATCGGCGTGGTCGCGACCGTGCTGCAGCTGCTCAAGCTGCCCGACGGCACCGTGCGCGTGCTGGTCGAAGGCGGCGAGCGGGCACGGCTCAACCGGCTCGAAACGAGCGGCGATCATGTGCTCGCCGAGGTCGAGACCATCCCGGCACGCGCCGTCAGCGGCACCGATGTCAATGCGCTGATGCGCTCGGTGGTCGAGCAGTTCGAGAATTATGCCAAGCTCAACAAGAAGCTTCCGGCGGAAACCGCGGTGCAACTCGCCGAGATCGACGATGCCTCGAAGCTCGCCGATGCGGTGGCCGCGAACATCTCGGTCAAGGTCGCCGACAAGCAGAGCCTGCTGACCGAGGACGATCCGGTCAAGCGGCTGGAAATGGTGTTCGGCTTCATGGAAGGCGAGCTCGGCGTGCTGCAGGTCGAAAAGAAGATCCGTGGCCGCGTCAAGCGCCAGATGGAAAAGACCCAGCGCGAATATTATCTCAACGAACAGCTCAAGGCGATCCAGTCCGAGCTGGGCAATGGCGATGGCGACGACGGCAACGGCGTCAACGAGTTCGCCGAGAAGATCGAGAAGCTGAAACTCTCGCCCGAGGCCAAGGCCAAAGCGACCGCCGAGCTCAAGAAGCTGCGCGGCATGGCGCCAATGTCGGCCGAAGCAACGGTGGTGCGCAATTATCTCGACGTGCTGCTCGGCCTGCCCTGGGGCAAGAAGTCCAAGCTCAAGAAGGACATTGCCGAGGCGCAGACGATCCTCGACGATGACCATTTCGGGCTCGAGAAGGTCAAGGACCGGATCATCGAATATCTCGCTGTCCAGGCGCGCACCAACAAGCTCAAGGGCCCGATCCTGTGCCTGGTGGGCCCCCCGGGCGTCGGCAAGACCTCGCTCGGCCGCTCGATCGCCAAGGCGACGGGGCGCGAGTTTGTGCGCCAGTCGCTGGGCGGCGTGCGTGACGAGGCCGAAATCCGCGGCCACCGGCGCACCTATATCGGCTCGCTGCCGGGCAAGATCGTCAACAATCTCAAAAAGGCCGGGACGAGCAATCCGCTGTTCCTGCTCGACGAGATCGACAAGCTGGGCCAGGATTTCCGCGGCGATCCCGCATCGGCGCTGCTCGAGGTGCTCGACCCCGAACAGAACACCAAGTTCCAGGACCATTATCTGGAGATCGACATCGATCTTTCGGACATCATGTTCGTGACCACCGCGAACAGCCTGAACCTGCCGCAGCCGCTGCTTGACCGCATGGAGATCATTCGGCTCGAAGGCTATACCGAGGACGAGAAGGTCGAGATCGCCAAGCGCCACCTCATCGCAAAGCAGGTGGAATCGCACGGACTCAAGGCGGGCGAATTCGAGCTGACCGAGGAAGGTCTGCGCGACCTTATCCGCTATTACACGCGCGAGGCAGGTGTGCGTACGCTCGAGCGCGAGATTGCGCGTCTGGCGCGCAAGTCGCTGCGCCGCATCCTCGAGGGCAAGGACAAGGCCGTGGTCATCACGCCCGAGAACCTGTCCGACTTTGCTGGCGTGCGCAAATATCGCCACGGTATCGGCGAGGCGGAGAACGAGATTGGCGCGGTGACGGGCCTGGCCTGGACCGAGGTGGGCGGCGAACTGCTGACCATCGAGGCGGTGACCGTGCCCGGCAAGGGGCAGATCAAGACCACCGGCAAGCTCGGCGAAGTGATGCAGGAATCGGTGCAGGCGGCGTTCTCGTTCGTCAAGGCACGGGCTCCAGCGTATGGCATCAAGCCCAGCATCTTC
Source organism: Blastomonas sp. 34TW (assembly GCF_059803595.1). NCBI lineage: Bacteria > Pseudomonadati > Pseudomonadota > Alphaproteobacteria > Sphingomonadales > Blastomonadaceae > Blastomonas > Blastomonas sp. 34TW. Next base: position 33,821 of record NZ_JAPFGW010000006.1, on the reverse strand, counting down.
GCGCGCAAGGACATCCATATCCATCTGCCCGAAGGCGCGGTGCCGAAGGACGGTCCTTCGGCAGGTATCGGCATGGTCACCTCGATCATCTCGACGCTCACCGGCAATGCGGTGCGCCGCGATGTCGCGATGACCGGCGAGGTCACGCTGCGCGGTCGCGTGCTGCCGATCGGGGGCCTCAAGGAAAAGCTGCTGGCGGCGCTGCGTGGCGGCATCACCACGGTGCTGATCCCGCAGGAGAACGAGAAGGACCTGGCCGAGATCCCCGAAAACGCCAAGCAGGGGCTGAAGATCTTGCCCGTAAGCCATGTCGACGAGGTGTTGCGCGTGGCGCTGGTCGATCCGCTGGTGCCGATCGACTGGACCGAAGCGGACGAGCTTGCGGCACAGCCACCGGTGGCCGCAACGGACATCGCGGAAGCAGCAGTGAAACACTAATTTACATGGTGCATTGCAGCATCTGAAAGAGAAGCGCGCAGACCGGGTCGCATTACGGTAACATTGCGACAAAACGCCCGGAAATGCGCGCTTTTCCCTTTGACACTCTCGTCAAATCGGTTCTTACTCAGCCCCCTCAAAGCCGCGATTCAGCAATATTCAACAAAAATCAGGGGGTTCCCACGGCATGAACAAGAACGATCTCATTTCGGCAGTTTCCGAACAGGCTGGTATCACCAAGGCCGACGCCAGCAAGGCGGTGGAAGCGGTGTTCGATTCGATCAGCGGTGCGCTTGCAAAGGGCAGCGAAGTCCGTCTCGTCGGTTTCGGCACCTTCTCGGTTAGCAAGCGCAAGGCATCGACCGGGCGCAATCCGCGCACCGGCGAAAAGATGGAAATCAAGGCATCGACCCAGCCCAAGTTCAAGGCCGGCAAGGGCCTGAAGGACGCGGTCAACTGATCGTATTTGCCCTGCCATCGGGCGGGGCCATTCAGACGCTTTGAGCGGGCAGGGGTCGCAAGCTAACCCTCCCCGGTTGAAATGCTAGAGACATGGGAAGGCGGCGCGAAGAGTGCCGCCTTTTCTTTTGCTCCGATTCAGCTGCCGGATTTGCGGATGGCGGCAGTCACCCGGTCTGCCCGGCGGGTCGCCTCGCGCTCGATTGCGCGCCAGTCGGCGATATAGGCGGCGGCAAAGCCATCCACGCCTATGCGCTTATATTGCTCGACATGGGCCAGTTCGTGCGCCCACATCCAGACATTCCGGGTCAACCGCGCGCTGGAAAAAACGACCTGCCGGTTCAGCGCGATCGCGCCCTCGTCCATGAACTGTTCGGTCACGATCGCGCCCAGATCGATGCGGCCGGTACCGATCGTCCAGCGCGTCGCAGAAAGCGTCTCGGGCTTGAAATGCGGTGCGAGCAGCTTTTGCATGTCGGCAGGAATGGGCTTGGCACCAGCACGGGCAGCCTGGCTCTCGCCATGCCGGATCGCGCGCGCGAGCACGGGGGCGGTCAGTCTCGCCGATCGTCGTGCAAGCTGCTCGGACCCGCGCCGCGCCTTTCCTGCGATGGCGCCTGCAGAGCGCCCGCCCAAGGCCTCGATGACGCGGTTCAGCTCTGCTGGCGGGCGAAGCAGTTTCTCGTCGGGACGCTCGATGCATCCCGGCAGAGCGCAGGCTGCCAGCGCCGCCAGCATTCCCATCACGTGTCGCGGTCCTATCATCCGCGAACCGCTACGCGACCGCCTACTGACCGGCAAGCCCGATCAGCGCCTCCGGACCCTTCGACAGACGGCTGTTGACGACCCATTTCAGTGTCGCGGTCGCGCCGGCCATGGTCGGGCCGTCCTCGGTATTGTTGGTGAGGATACGGCCGTCGGTGGTGATGGTGAACGTGCCTTCGGGCTGGGGCTGGCCAGGCTTGCCCTTGGCATCGCCCGCGCCCGCCATCGCGCCCAGCGCCGCCATCTCGCCGCCGCCCGCTTCGCCCGAATAGGCGGGGGCAGAGACCTTCACGCTGCCGTCCTTGCGGGCGATGATCGTGACGAAGGGCATGATCGCGTTGCCGCCATCGACCAGCGGGAAGGCAAAGCCATGCGCGCTGTTGCCGGTGATCGAATATTCGACATCGATGATGCGGTTGCCGCGATAGCTGACCTTGTTCCAGCCCCGCTGCTTCTTCAATTGCTCGACCAGATCGGCAATGCTCTCGTCACTGCCAAGGCCGCCCATCTCGCCGCCCATGGCGCTCGCGGCCATGCCGGTATCGCCCTTGTTCGCTTCCTGCGCTTCGTCGAAATCCTTGCGCTGCTGCGCCAGTTCGGCCTCGGTGCATTCGCGCTCGTCGCCCGTGTCGTCGCTATAGCAGGGGCTCGCCGAGAACTCGGCGGGCGGCGGCGACATGTCGGTCACCACGATTTCGCCGACATAGGTGAAGGTGAAGCTGCCATCGCGCTTGAGGTCCAGCGTCGAACTGAACTTGCCTGGCGATAACAGGCAGCCGGTCAGCAGCAGCGGGGTTGCCAGCGCGGCAACAATTCGCATGAATGTCATGTCTTGGTCCTTTGTACAGGTGCGACCCGTAGGAACCAGTGTGGTGGATCCGGTCTCAGGCCGGGTTGAGCGATATCAGCGCCTCGGGCGCGCGATCGCGCCGGGCATTGACCTTCCATTCGAGCACGCGCATCGCGCCGGCGACGCTGGGGCCGTCCTCGGTATTGTTGGTGAGGATATCGCCATCGGTGCGGATGGTGAACATGCCGTCGGGCTTGGGCAGGCCCGCAAAGATCTTCGCCTCCTCGCTGTTGCTCGACGATCCCACCGCCTGCAGGATCGACATCAGCCCGCCCATGTTTCCGCCCATGAAGCTGCTTTGCCCCCCTGCGGCAAAGGCAGGCGCGTCGATGCGCACGGCATTGTTCGTGCGCGCGGTGGCCACGATGAACGGGGTGATGCCCTGCACCTTCTCGATCGTCGGAAAGCTGTAATCCTGGTCGATCCTCCCTGAGATCGCATAATCGACGGTGAACAGGCCGTCGCCCTTGTGCACGACCTCGCGCCAGCCCTTCTGCTTCTTGATCCGGGTGATGAACTCGTCGATCGCATCGGGCGAGGTGGGGTCGATGCCACCGAGGATCGCCTTGAAGATTTCGATATTCTTGGCGTCCTCGGCCTTCTTGGCGGCGCGCTGCTCTTCCCAGGCTTCCTTCTGGCTCTCGATCTCGGCGGGCGTGCATTCGCGTTCGAGTGTTTCCTCGGCCCAGCCTTCGCCTTCCTGCTCGTCCTGGGCATAGGCGGTCTTGAGCACCGCCGCGTCAACCTCTGCCGGTTCGCCATAACAGGGGCTGGGGGTGAACTCGCCACCCTTGTCGTCGAGCGCCGCGCCCATCGCGACCAGTTGCGACAGGCCGAGCAGGTGGATGTCGCCCTTGTAGGTGAAGCTGAAGCCGCCGCCGCGCATCACGGTCATGTCGGCAGTGAACTTGCCGGGCGAAAGCAGGCACCCTGTCAGCATCCAGGCGGCTGCGGCGGCCACCAATATCCGCAGTCCCATCCGCCCCCCGGCACGCATCAGCCTTCCCCCCGGTCCATGCGAATCGCGTAAAGCGAAATGGCGGCCGCGTTCGAGACGTTGAGGCTCTCCATCGCACTGCTGATCGGCAGGCGCGCGAGCGTGTCGCAATGGCCGGCGACATTGTGGCGCAGGCCTTCACCCTCGGCTCCCAGCACCAATGCGACCGGGCCGGTGCCCAGCACCTCGGCCAGCGTGTCCTCCGCCTCTCCGGCAAGGCCGATGCGCCAGTATCCGGCATCGGCCATTTCCTCGAGCGCGCGCGACAGGTTCACGACTCGCACCCAGGGCACGATTTCCAGCGCGCCCGAGGCGGCCTTGGCGATGGTGCCCGATTCGGGCGGAGCGTGCCGGTCCTGCGTGATGATCGCGGCGGCATCGAACGCGGCAGCCGAGCGGAAGATCGCGCCGACATTGTGCGGATCGGTGACCTGATCGAGCACCACCAGCGGACGCAGCGGATCGCCCGACAGCACATCGCCGAGCAGCATGTCGTCGAGCGGTTCGACCTCGATGACGATGCCCTGGTGCGGCGCATCGCGCGCGACCAGCCGGGCAAGGTCGGCGACATCGGCAAATTCGACCGACACGCCCGTGGGCAGATCGAATTGCGCCAGTGCCTCGCGCGTTCCGCGAATCCAGCGAATCTGCCGTTCGGGATTGTTGAACGCCGCCTCGCAGGCGTGCGTCCCCCAGAATCGCGGCAGCTTGCCGCCCTCGAGTCCCGCCTTGCGGTTGCGGTTGCGTGCGCCGCGTTTTGCCATGTTGGTGTGTATCTTTCTTGGGCGAACGGGTCGCCGAGGTGGTAAGATCAAGCTTTTCGTCCTGTCGGCATTGACAGGCAAGCGCGAATTGTTCAAGGGACCGCCTCTCGGCAGAGACGGCCCTCTTCGGAATGGCCAAACGCACTGGGAAATGTGTGGACAGGTGGCCGAGTGGTTAATGGCAGCAGACTGTAAATCTGCCCGCGAGAGCGTACGCTGGTTCGAATCCAGCCCTGTCCACCACCTCCCTCTTTAACGTCGAGCAGGGGCCAAGTGCCCTTGGCAATCCAGGCGCGATTGGGCACAACCGGCGCATGATCGAAATTGCCCGCATTCCCGCCCTGTCCGACAATTATATCTGGCTGGTGCATGAGCCGGTGAGCGGCGAGACCGTCGTCATCGATCCCGCCGAGGCCGAGCCGGTGCTCGCTGAAGCCAAGGCGCGCGGCTGGACGATCACGCAGATCTGGAACACGCACTGGCACCCTGATCATGTCGGCGGCAATGCCGCGATCAAGGCGGCGACTGGCTGCGCGATCACCAGCCCCGAGGCCGAGCGCGATCGAATTGCGACCTTTGACGTGACGGTGAAGGGCGGCGATGTCGTGCATCTGGGTCCGCTGAAGGCTGACGTGATCGATGTGCCTGCGCACACCGCAGGGCATATCGCGTATCATTTGCCCGAGGAGCAGGCGATCTTCGTCGGCGATACGCTGTTCGCGATGGGCTGCGGCCGGCTGTTCGAGGGCACGGCCGAGCAGATGTTCGACAATATGACGCGGCTCTCGGCGCTGCCCGGCGAGACGCAGGTCTATTGCGCGCACGAATATACCGAATCGAACGGACGCTATGCGCTGGTCGCCGAGCCCGATAACCAGGCGTTGGCCGAGCGGATGGAGCAGGTGTTCGCAATGCGCGCGCGGGGTGAGCCGACCGTGCCGACCACGATCGCGCTCGAACGCGCGACCAATCCCTTCATGCGCGCCCGCTCCGCCGAAGAACTCGCCGAGCGCCGCGCCGCCAAGGACAATTTCCGGGGCTGACACCACCGGGGCCAAAAAGCGAGAGGATCTGCCATGACCGATGCCTTTATCTGCGATGCCGTTCGCACACCGATCGGACGTTATGGCGGCGGGCTGGCAAGCGTCAGGCCTGACGATCTGGCCGCCATCGTGCTGCGCGCGCTTCTGGGCCGCAATCCGGGTCTCGATGCTGCGGCGATCGATGACGTGCTGTTGGGTTGTGCCAACCAGGCGGGCGAGGACAATCGCAACGTCGCGCGCATGGCCGCGCTGCTGGCGGGCCTGCCGGAAACGGTCGGCGGTGCGACGATCAACCGGCTGTGCGGATCGGGGCTCGATGCCGTGGGCAGCGCCGCGCGCGCGATCCGCGCGGGCGAGGCCGATCTGATGATCGCAGGCGGGGTCGAGAGCATGACCCGCGCACCGTTCGTGATGCCCAAGGCCGGGACTGCTTTCGCGCGCGACAATGCGGTCTATGACACCACCATCGGCTGGCGCTTCGTCAATCCGCTGATGAAGGCGGTGCACGGCGTCGATTCGATGCCCGAGACGGCGGAGAATGTCGCCGAGGATTTCGGCATCGCCCGAGCCGATCAGGATTCCTTCGCGCTGCGCAGCCAGCAGCGTGCGGCCGCCGCGCAGGAATCGGGTCGTCTGGCGGCGGAGATCGTTCCCGTCAGCATCCCGCAGCGCAAGGGCGAGCCACTGATTGTCGACACCGACGAGCATCCGCGCATGACCTCGATCGAGGCGCTTTCGGCCTTGAAGCCCATCGTCCGGCCCGGCGGCACGGTCACCGCAGGCAATGCCAGCGGCGTCAACGATGGCGCGGCGGCGCTGATCGTCGCCTCGGAAGCGGCAGCGGCGCGCCACGGTCTCACCCCGCGCGCGCGGATCATCGCAACGGCAGTCGCCGGTGTGCCGCCGCGGATCATGGGCATTGGCCCGGCACCTGCGGTGCAGAAGCTGCTTGGGCGCACCGGGGTTAAGCTCGCCGAAGTCGATGTCATCGAACTCAACGAGGCCTTTGCGGCCCAGGGCTTGGCCGTGCTGCGCCAGCTCGGCCTGCCCGACGATGCGGCGCATGTGAACCCCAATGGCGGTGCGATTGCGCTCGGCCATCCGCTCGGCATGTCGGGCGCGCGTCTGGCGCTGACTGCGACCGAGGAACTGCAGCGCACCGGCGGACGCTATGCCATCGCGACCATGTGCATCGGCGTGGGGCAGGGGATCGCGATGCTGATCGAGCGGGTGTAGCTCAAGGCGTCGCGCCCCACCGTCGTTCCCGCGAACGCGGGAATCCCGCTTTTTCCGGACGCCGGATCAAGAAAGCGGGACCCCCGCGTTCGCGGGAGTGACGGGTCAGTGTCGTGCGATTACTCGCCCGCCACCTTGGGCACCGGCTGGAAATCGCGCACGAAGCGCTCGAGCAGGCGCACGCCATAGCCGGTCGAGCCTGCCGGTTTGAGGTCGTTCGCGCCGCCCCATGCCATGCCGGCAATGTCGATATGCGCCCAGGGCGTTTCGGGCTTTACGAACGCGCCGATGAAATGCGCGCCCGCGCCGGCTCCGGCGCCACCCGCACCCGAATTCTTGATATCGGCGATGGTCGATTTGGTGTCCTCGGCATAGCTGGGGTGCAGCGGCATGCGCCACAGCGCGTCGCCGCTCGCATCGCCCGCCTTCATCAGCTGATCGGCGAGAGGATCGTGGCGGCTGAACAGGCCTGCATAATCGTCGCCCAATGCGGTCATGATCGCGCCGGTCAATGTCGCCATGTCGACGATCGCCGCGGGATTGAGCTTCGCATCGGCATAGGCGACCGCGTCGGCGAGGACGAGCCGTCCTTCGGCATCGGTCGAGATGATCTCGATCGTCTTGCCGTTCATCGCCTGCAGCACATCGGCGGGGCGCGCAGCGTTGCCGTCGGGCATGTTTTCCGACAGCGCCGCGATCGCGACGACATCGACCGGCGCGCGCGACTTGGCCAGCGCCAGCGCTGCGCCGACAACGCTCGCCGCGCCCGACATGTCGAACTTCATGTCGCCCATACCGCTACCATTCTTGAGCGAGATCCCGCCGCTGTCGAAGGTGATGCCCTTGCCTGCGAGCACAACGGGGCCGGTGGAGGGCGCGCCGCGACCAGTATAGCGCACGATCAGCATGCGCGGCGGCCGCGCCGAACCCCGGCCCGAGCCGAGGATCGAGCCCATGCCGAGCTTTTCCATCGCAGGTACGTCGAGCGCCTCGATCGTGACCCCGGGGACGCCCGCAAAGGCGGCGCGGGTGCGCTCCACAAAGCTTTCGGGATAGATGACGTTCGCCGGCTCGTTCGAAAGGTCGCGCGCAAACGCCATCGACTCGATCAGCGGCTTGCCGCGCCCTTCATAGGCTGCGCGTGCCGCCTCGCCGTTCTCGGTGACGATCGTCGTTGCAGCCATCGCAGCGGCCTCGCGCGCCTTGGCCTGATAGAGGTCCGAGCGATATTCGCCGATGCCCATGCCGGTGGCGAGCTCTGCCACCGCCTCGGCAGGCAGGCCGCTGGCGAGCACGGTCAGCGGACCCTTGTCCTTCATCAGCGCGCGCCCGGCCGCGACGCCGAGCTTCTGGACGGCTGCCGCGCCCATGTCCGATCCGGTGCCGACAACATGGATACGATCCCATCTGCCGATACCGCGTAGGCTGAGCGTGCCGGACGTGTAGTCGAACTCGGCTGAGGCCAGCGCGCGGGCGATCGCTGTGCGCTCGGCTTCGGACAGGGCGCTGGCGCGGCTCGCGAGATCGGCTTCGCTGGCGAGCGGCAGCACCAGCGTTCCCGAAGCTGCGGGCAGGGTGCCGCTGAAGCTGACGGGGCGGAATTGCGCCTTTGCAGCCTTGAGCGTCAGCGAGGGCTTCACCGCCTCCTGCGCATGTGTAGCTAGGGGCAATGCCATGGTCAGTACGGCGAAGCTGCTGGCGACCAGCAGGTGACGGATACGCATCAGGAACCCCCTTTTTGTCTTCGTAACATTGGCAACCATATCAGCAGCTTGGGCTGCTGGCGGCAAGCAAAGATGCGCGTTGACAGCCGATGGCATTGTCTTGTCTGTCCCTCAACCCCATGTGCTGACCCATGTTCAGCACCCCCGTCATCGCCGCAATCGCCTGGGCCGTCATTCTGGGCGGCGCGGGCGGGCTGCTGACCGAGATCGGAGCCTGGTACAAGAACCTCAGGAAACCGAGCTGGCAGCCGCCCGACTGGCTGTTCGGCCCGGCCTGGACGATCATTCTGGGCCTCGCCGCCTGGGCGGCGGTGCTCGCCTGGAACGGCACGCAGACGCAAGGCGACCGGATGATCGTCATCGCGCTCTATGTCGCGAATTTCGTGTTTCACCTGCTCTGGTCGCCCCTGTTCTTCAAGTTCAAGCGGCCCGACTGGGCTCTGGTCGAGGTTGTCTTCCTCTGGGCGTCGGTATTCGCGATGTGCGTGTGGCTCAGGCCCTATTCGGTACTCGCGAGCTGGCTGATCGTGCCCTATCTTGTGTGGGTCAGCTTTGCGGCGATGCTCAACGCCAAGATCGTGCAGCTCAATCGCCCGTTCGGCCGCGCCTGAACTTTATCGGGTCGGGCGCGCCAAATCGCTTGGTGACCCGATAATATGTGTTAACTTTGCTTGACACTATTCAGGGGACCGGTGTGAGCGACCAGAAGACGCAGATTGTCGTGGTGGGCGGAGGCGCTGGCGGGCTCGAGCTGGTGCGCAGGCTCGGCAGCAAATATGGCCGCGAGAAGCACGACATCATCCTGGTCGACCGCAACCTGACCCATATCTGGAAGCCGCTGCTGCACGAGGTCGCGGCAGGCTCGCTTGATGCCAATCTCGACGAGGTCGGCTATGGCGGTCATGCCGTGCGCTGGGGCTATCGCTTCTTCAACGGCGCGCTCGAGAGCATCGACCGCACCACGCGGCATATCACCACCGCGCCGCTGCTCGATGACCAGGGCAAGGAAGTGATCGGGCGGCACCGGATCCGTTACGATTATCTGGTGCTCGCCTTTGGCGGCGTGTCGAACGATTTCGGTGTACCGGGCGTGCGCGAACATGCCCAGTTTCTCGAACATCGCGGCCAGGCGGACAGTTTCCGCCAGAAGCTGCTCAATGCGTGCCTGCGCGCCAATCACGAGCATAACACCGGCAATCCCGAGGCGCGGGTGCGGATCTGCATCATCGGCGGCGGTGCGACTGGGGTCGAGCTGTCTGCGGAACTGTACAACGCGGCCAAGTCGCTGCGCTATTACGGCCTCGAGGTGTTCGACGAGAGCAAGCTCGAGGTCACGCTGCTCGAGGCGGGGCCGCGCATCCTGCCGCAGATCGATGCCGAGCTGGCAGGCACCGCGCGGCACGAACTCGAGCAGCTCGGCGTCAGCGTGCGCGAGAACACCCAGGTCGTGCAGGTCAACGCGCATTCGGTCGAGACCAAGGCGGGCGAAGCGATCCCTGCCGACCTGATCGTCTGGGCCGCAGGCGTGAAAGGTGCAGACGGCGTCACCGAAATGAGCGATCTCGAGCTCAACCGGCTCAGCCAGTTCGTTGTGCGGCCGACGCTGCAGACGACGCTGGACGACCATATCTTCGCACTGGGCGATTGCGCCTCATGCCTGCTGCCCGGCCAGGAGCGACCAATCCCGCCGCGCGCGCAGTCCGCGCACCAGATGGCAAGCCATGTGTTCGACAATCTGTGCCGGATGCAGGCGGGCAAGCCGCTCAAGGATTTCGTCTACAAGGACCATGGCTCGCTGGTTTCGCTGAGCCGCTTTTCCACCGTGGGCAGCCTGATGGGCAATCTGGTCGGCGGGCGCATGGCGGTGGAAGGCCGACTGGCGCGCTGGGCGTACCAATCGCTCTACCGCATGCACCTGATCGCGATCCACGGCTGGTGGCGCGGCATATCGCTGATCGTCATCGGCCATGTGAACCAGATCGTGCGGCCCAAGCTGAAGCTGCACTGACCAGCGCGGCGACGCCTTCAGCCGCTGCGCTGGTCGACCAGCCTGCCGCCCTTGAACAGCGCGAGACAGCGGCCCTGCACCGGCAGCTTGTCGAACGGCGTGTTGCCCGCAGCCGCCGCCATCTTGCCCGAATCGACCTGCCACGGACGGTCGGGATCGATCAGCACGATATCCGCCTCGTGCCCGGTGCGCAGCGCCCCCGCCTGGACGCCGAGCAGCTTGGCCGGGTTGGCGGCGATCAGGTCGAACAGTCGTCCGGTCGAGATCAGGCCATCGCGCACCAGCCCCAGCGACAGCGGCAGCAGCGTTTCCGCCCCCGCCATACCGGGCGCGGCATCGGCAAAGGGCAGGCGCTTGTCCTCGGGCCCGCGCGGGTCGTGGCCCGACGCGATGACATCAATCGTGCCGTCCTTGACCGCTTCGAGCGCGGCCTGGCGATCATCCTCGCTGCGCAGCGGCGGCGAGAGTCGCGCGAAGGTGCGGAACCCGCCGAGCGCCACATCGGAGAGGAACAGGTGCGCTGGCGTGATTCCGGCGGTGACGCTCAGCCCCTCGGCCTTGGCCGCGCGGATCAGCGCCAGCCCGCCGCGCGTCGTCACCTGGCGGAAATGGACGCGGGCGCCCGTCATCCGCACCAGCGCCAAGTCGCGCGCGATGGCGATGCTCTCGGCCTCGGCGGGCGCTTGCGGCAGACCGAGCCGGGTTGCCATCTCACCTGAAGTGGCCACCGCCGTGCCCGACAGGCCATGGTCCTGGCTGTGCATGATCAGCGGCAGAGCCAGCATCGCGCAATATTGCATCAGCCGGTGCATCACCCCGGTATCGACGATCCAGCGCCGACCGGTGGCGACCGCGCGCGCGCCTGCTTCCTGCATCAGCGCGATCTCGGCCATCTCGGCACCCGCCAGATCGCGCGTCGCAGCGGCGAGCGGGTGAACCCAGAAATCCGGCTTGCCCGAATAGGCGGCAAAGCGCACCCGGGCCGGATGATCGAGCGGCGGGTTCTGATCGGGCATCAGCGCCGCGCGGCTGATCCCGCCGAAATGAAAGGCGGGCAGGTCGATCGCGAACACGCCGAGGTCGACCAGGCCCGGCGCGATCAGCGCGCCTTTGGCATCGTGGATGCGGTCGTCCGCGCCCGGCGTGATGCTGCCGATCTCGGCGATGCGGTCGCCCAGCACGCGAATGCCGCCCGGTACGGGTTCTGCTTCGCCGGGCAGCACCAGGCGCCCATTGACGATGCTCAGCGGAGCCAGCGGCGTCTTGCTCATGCCCAGCCCTCCATGCCGCGGCGTCTGCGGGTCAGCACGTCGAGGCACGCCATGCGCATCGCGACCCCCATCTCGACCTGATCGGTGATCGCAGAGCGCTGGACATTGTCGGCGATATGGCTGTCGATCTCGATCCCGCGATTCATCGGCCCGGGATGCATCACCAGCGCGTCGGGCTTGGCCAGCGCCAGCTTGGCGTCGGTGAGCCCGTAAAGGTGGCGGAACTCGCGCGGCGAGGGAATGAATTGGCCCTGCATCCGCTCGTTCTGCAGCCGTAGCATCATCACGACATCCGCGCCATCAAGAGCCTCGGCAAAGCTGCGGCAGGGGGTGCCGCCCATCGATTCGACCGCAGGCGGCATCAGCGCCGGGGGCCCCGCGACGCGCACGTCAGCGCCCAGCGTGGAAAGGCAGATCATGTTCGATCGCGCGACGCGACTGTGCAATATGTCGCCGCAGATGGCGACGCGCAGCCCGGCGATCTGCCCCTTGCGGCGGCGGATCGTCAGCGCATCGAGCAGCGCCTGGGTCGGGTGTTCGTGCGTGCCGTCGCCGGCGTTGAGCACCGGACAGCCCACCTTGTCGGCGATCAGTTGCACCGCGCCCGAGCTGCCATGGCGGATAACGATGGCATCGGCGCGCATCGAATTGAGCGTTACCGCCGTGTCGATCAGCGTCTCGCCCTTCTTCACGCTCGATTGCGCGGCGTGCATGTTGACCACGTCCGCGCCCAGGCGCTTGCCCGCGATCTCGAACGACAGCAGCGTGCGCGTCGAGTTTTCGAAGAACGCGTTGATCAGCGTCAGGCCCGCTAGCCTGTCGTCGTGCTTGCTCGCCTGGCGGTTCAAATCGACCCATTGCTCGGCCTCGTCGAGCAGGAACTCGATCTCCCAGGGCTGGAGCCCTGCGATTCCCAGCAGATGCCGGTGCGGAAAGGCCATGGCGCCGGGCGGGTAATCGCTGGCAGGGCGGCGGGCGGAGGGCGTGTTCGGCGATGTCATTAAAGGCGAGCGTCTAGGACCGAATCGGCTTTGGCTCAAGCCCGCGTTTTCTGCTGTGGACAGGGGAGCTGACTGTCGCAATGATGCGCTGACAAGAATGTAAGCGAGGGGATTCTGGATGGAACTGGTAACCGAAGGCCTGCGCTTTCCTGAAGGGCCGGTGGCGATGCCAGATGGTAGCGTCGTATTGGTCGAGATCGAGCGCGGCTGCGTCACGCGCGTCGCGCCTGATGGCACGCAGCATGTCGTGGCGCAGCTGGGTGGGGGCCCGAATGGCGCGGCGATCGGTCCCGATGGCAAGCTCTATGTCTGCAACAATGGCGGCTTCCATTATGTCGAGCGCGCAGGCCTGCTGATCCCGCATGGCCAGCCCGACGATTATTCCGGCGGAAGGATCGAGCGCGTGGACCTCGAGACCGGCGCCGTCGAGACGCTCTACAAGTCGGGCGATTTCGGCTGCACGCTGCGCGGGCCCAATGACATCGTGTTCGATGATGCCGGCGGCTTCTGGTTCACCGATCACGGCAAGACCCGGCGGCGCGAGCGCGACGTGACCGGCGTGTTCTATGCACGCGCCGATGGCTCGCTGCTCAAGGAAGTCATCTTCCCGATGGAAAATCCCAACGGGATCGGGCTCTCGCCTGACGGCAAGACGCTCTATGTCGCGGAGACCTATACCTGCAAGCTCTGGGCCTATGACATTGCTGCGCCCGGCGAGATCGCGTTCAGCCAGGGGTTGCTCGGGCCGGGCGGCACCTTTCTCTATAGCCCGTCGGGATACACGTTCTTCGATTCGCTGGCGGTCGATGGCGCGGGCAATGTGTGCGTCGCCACCATCGGCCAGAGCGGGATTTCGGTGGTGTCTCCGGATGGCGAGCTGGTCGAGTTCGTCGCGACCGACGATCCGTTCACGACCAATATCTGCTTCGGCGGGCCGGACTTGAAAACCGCGTACATCACGCTCTCGGGCACCGGCAGGCTGGTCAAGATGGACTGGCCACGCGGCGGGGCAAAGCTGAATTATCTGAATGCTTGATCGTCATTCCCACGAAGGCGGGGATCCCGCTTTGCGGTCGTGCACGATGGGACAAGCGGGACCCCCGCCTTCGCGGGGGTGACGAAGACTGGAATTCTTGGATTGAGGGACAACCATATGACCGACCAACGCTGGGCGATCGATATCGACCGTGACACTATCGCTGACGCTCGCATCGTCGAGGAGCCGCAGGCCGACCTGCCCGAAGGCGCGATCGAGGTGAAGCTCGACCTCTACGCGATGACCGCGAACAACGTGACCTATGCGGTGTTCGGCAAGCCGCTCGGCCTGTTCGGCAACGATCAGGGCTATTGGGATTTCTTCGCTGAGCGCGAAGCGCCGGGCCGGTTGCCCGTCTGGGGCTTTGCCACGGTGAGCCGCAGCAGCCATCCGGATGTCGCGGTGGGCACGCGCTATTACGGCTATTATCCGATGGCGAGCCATGCGGTGCTGCATCCGGGCCGGGTCAGCGCCAACGGCTTTACCGACATGACCCCGCGGCGCAGCACCTTGCCGATCATCTACAACCAGTATCAGAGGCTCGATGCGCTGGGGGACTATCGGGCGCAGGATCACGACTACTGGCCGGTCTTCCGCCCGCTGTTCCTCACCGGCTGGCTGATTGCCGATCAGCTCGAGGACGAAGGCGATTATGCTGCGCAGCAAATCCTGGTCGCGAGCGCGTCGAGCAAGACCGCGATTGGCCTGGCCCACGCGCTGAAGCAGCGCAGCGGTGGGCCGCAGATCGTGGGGCTCACCAGCGCGGGCAACGTCGCCTATGTCGAGCAGCTCGGGCTCTATGACCGGGTCGTCGCGTATGACGGTATTGCTGCGATGGACGCCAGCGTGCCGAGCGCAATGGTCGACATGGCGGGCAACCCCAAGGTCGCGGCAAGCGTCCACAACCATTTCGGCGATGCGCTGAAAGCTTCGATCGTTGTCGGCAAGTCGCATTGGGATGCCAATGATGACGCTGGGGCCATCGCAGGCCCGCCGCGTCAGATGTTCTTTGCCCCGGGCCGCAGCGAAAAGCGAATTGCCGAATGGGGCCCTGACGGGTTCCGCCAGAAGCTCGAAGCGGCCTGGCTCGGTTTTGCCGATCTTGCGCCCAAGCTGTTGTTGATCGACAAGCGCCAGGGGGCCGAGGCTGCACTCGCCGCCTATGCCGAGACGATTGCGGGCAAGGCCGATGCGAAAGCGGGTCTGGTCATCGTTCCATGAGCTTCGAAGCCGTCATTTTCGATTTCGGCGGGGTGATTACTTCGTCGCCGTTCGAGGCGTTCAACCGGCTCGAGGCCGAACGCGGGTTGCCGCGCGATTGCGTGCGGCGGATCAACGCGACCAACCCCGACGACAATGCCTGGGCACGGTTCGAGCGGGCGGAGATCGATGCGAGCGCGTTCGATAGCGCCTTTGCCGAAGAGGCGGCGGCGCTGGGACTCGCGATCCGGGGCAGCGATGTCATCTCCTGCCTGGCAGGCGATGTACGCCCCCGCATGGTCGCCGCGCTCGATGCGCTCAAGGCGGAAGGGCTGACCATCGGCTGCATCACCAACAATGTCCGCGCGGGCAAGGGATCGGCGATGGTGTTCGACGATGCGCGCGCCGCCGAGATCGCGGCGATCATGGCGCGGTTCGACCATGTCATCGAAAGCAGCAAGGCAGGCGTACGCAAGCCCGATCCGCGCATCTATGCGATGATGTGCGAGGCGATCGGCATCGCCCCGGCGGCGTGCATCTATCTCGACGATCTGGGGGTGAACTGCAAACCCGCAGCGGCACTGGGCATGGCCGCGATCAAGGTGAGCGGCGAGGATCAGGCGCTCGCCGATCTGCGCGCGCTGCTGGGTCGGCCGGAAAGCTGGCCCGGCTGATGCGATTCTGGGGGGCACTATTGCTGGCTGCGGCGGCGACCCCGGCTTCGGCCGATCAGGGGACGGTCGTGGTCGTCGGCGGTGCTTTGGCGGACGACAATGCGGATGTTTATGACGCTCTGGTCAAGGCGATGCCCGCAGGCTCGCCGACGGTCGCGATAATTCCAGCTGCTTCTGGCATTATCGGGCGATCGGTGCCCCGGGCGATCAAGGCGTTTGCTGCGCATGGTATCGATCCCGCCCGGATTGCTACCGTCCGGGTTGCGATAGCGGATGATCCCGATACGCCCGAGACCGATGAATCCGCCTGGGCCGATGGTGCGCGCGATGCGTCAGAAGTTGCCAAACTGGCCGATGCGGGGCTGATATGGATGTTGGGTGGCGATCAGATGCGGATCATAGCCGCGTTGGTGAACGATGACGGCAGCGACACACCTATGCTCGCGGCGATGCGCAAGCGGCTCGAAGCGGGCGCGGTGATCGGAGGGACCAGCGCGGGCGCAGCGGTGATGGGCGAGCATATGATCGCCTGCGGCAGCCCCGAGGTGGCGCTGACCGCACCCGTCTCGCGCGATTTCAAAGATTGCGACAGTAGGGCCGAGGACGCCCGCGACGTGCCGCTGGTGCTGGGCCGCGGCTTGGGATTCCTTCCCGGCATCGTGTTCGACCAGCATTTCAGTCAGCGCGCACGGCTGACGCGGCTCATTCGAGCAGTGGCCTGTATCGAAGCGGACGCGGTGACCGGGATCGGGATTGATGAGGACACAGCCTTTGTCTTCGACATCGGGCACGAGACCGGCATTCCGGTGGGGCGCGGCACCATCACTGTCGTTGATCCATCAGAGGGGCACCGGTCCTGCGACAATGCGGTGATGGAAAATGTCCGCTTCGCGCGCTTCCCGGCGATGAAGGAATAGCCGCGTGGACAATTTCACCCACAGCCTTGCCGGATGGGCGCTGGGCCAAGCAGGGCTCAAGCGGCTCACGGGGCTCGCGGTGCCGACGCTGATCATCGGGGCCAATTTGCCCGATATCGATGCGGTGCTGAGCGTGCTCGGCACCCAGTCGCTGGCGCTGCGACGCGGCGTGACGCATGGGCCGATCGCGCTGCTGCTGCTGCCTATCTTGCTCACGGTGGCAATGGTCTGGTTCGACCGCTGGCAGGTGCGGCGGCGCAAGCGCCCGCAGAGTCGCCTGCCGGTGCGACCAGGCTCGCTGCTGCTGCTCGCCTATATTGGCACGCTGTCGCATCCGGCGCTCGATTATCTCAACAATTACGGCATCCGCCTGCTTGAGCCCTTCGCGCCGCGCTGGTTTTTTGGCGATACCTTGTTCATTGTCGATGCCGTGCTGTGGACGATCCTGCCGCTCGGCATCTGGCTGTCGCGCAAATGGGAGGCTGCGGGGCGGCCGGGCTGGGAACGGCCCGCGCAGGCGGTGCTGGTTCTGGCCTTGCTCTACATCACGGGCAACTATGCACTCTCGAGCCATGCCGAGGCGCAGGTGGCGCAGAGGCTGGAGACCGAACGCGGCATCAGCCCCGATCTGGTGATCGCCAATGCGGTGCCCGTGCTGTTCTGGCAGCGCGCGATGCTGTGGCGCGGCGATGCGATGATCGGGCGCGGGGCCTATGACGCTCTGGGCACCCCAGCACTGACGCTGCAGCCGGGCAGCGCGGCGACCAACATGGCCAGTCCCTGGGTCGCGCGCGCCGCCGCACAAAATGCTGATGCGCGGGCCTTTTTGTTCTGGGCGCGGATGCCATATGCACGGCTGACCGACATATCGGGGGGCAAAAGGGTGGTTCTGCGCGACGCGCGCTTCGACAGTTCACCGATTGCCGACCGATTCACGGTCACAGTCGATGTGAAGGACAATCCATGACCCGCCCCGTGATCGTCTGGCTGCGCCGAGACCTGCGCCTTGCCGACCAGCCCGCTTTCGCCGCCGCCGCCAAGGCAGGCCCGGTGATCCCGATCTATGTGCTCGATGACGAGACGCCGAAACACCGCAAGATGGGTGGCGCATCGCGCTGGTGGCTGCACCACAGCCTTGCGTCGCTGGCGGCCGATCTCGAGAAAATCGGTTCTCGCCTGATCCTGAAGCGCGGCGTCGCCGCCGATGTGCTGGCGAAGCTGGCAAAAGAGACCGATGCCGCCGCGATCCACTGCCTGCGCCATTACGAGCCCTGGTGGCGCAATGCCGAGCGCGCACTCAAGGACAAGCTGCCTGAGGGCTGCACGCTCGAATGCCACCACGGCAACTACCTTATGCCGCCGGGATCAGTGACCACGGGTAGCGGCCAACCTTACAAGATCTACACGCCCTTCTGGCGCGCGCTGGCGCAGCACATGCCGCCGCCCGCGCCGGTGCCGGCTCCGAAGAGGCTCGATGCGCCGGAAAACTGGCCCGAGAGCGACACGCTTGGCGACTGGGCGCTGCTGCCGACCAAGCCTGACTGGGCCAAGGGTTTTGCGGAGGAATGGACGCCGGGCGAGGCGGGCGCAGCGGAGCGGCTCGAGCAGTTTCTGGACCGCGCACGGCACTATGATGAGCAGCGCAACCTGCCTTCGGTCGAAGGCACCTCGCGCCTCTCTCCGCATCTGCATTTCGGCGAGATCTCGCCCGCCACCGTCTGGCACGCGACGATGGAGGCAGGCGGCTCGGTCGAGACCTTCCTCAAGGAACTGGTCTGGCGCGATTATGCGCAGAACGTGATCCTGCAATATCCCGATTATGCCAAGGCCAATGCCCGCGACGGGTTCGAAAAATTTCCCTGGCGCAATCCTTCGGACAGCGATGTCGCAGCCGATATCAAGGCCTGGCAGCAGGGACGCACCGGCTATCCGCTGGTCGATGCCGGGATGCGCCAGCTCTGGGCGACCGGATGGATGCACAACCGCGTCCGCATGGTCACCGCCTCGTTCCTGATCAAGCATCTGCTGGTCGACTGGCGCGAGGGCGAAAAGTGGTTCTGGGACACGCTGGTCGATTCCGATTACGGCTCCAACGCCACCAACTGGCAATGGACCTCGGGCACCGGTGTCGATTCGAACATGTTCGTGCGGATCATGGCGCCGCTCACCCAGTCGGAGAAGTTCGATGCGGCCGGCTATATTCGGCAATGGGTGCCTGAACTGGCCGGTCTGTCGGACAAGGCGATCCACGATCCCGAGGCGGCGGGCAAATATGTGAAGGGCTATCCCAGGAAGCTGATCGGGCATAAGGAAGCCAGGGAACGGGCGCTGGCCGCCCATGCAAAGATAAAGTCGTGAGAGGAGAGAAGGTTATGCGGGTCTGGACGAGTTTTGCAGCAGCCTGTGCGCTGGCCATCGGCGCGGGTGGCGTCGCGATTGCAAAAGATGAGGCGGCACCGGCGGTCAAGTCGATCACCCAGATGAGCCCGGCTGAACTCGAAAAGGTCCGCACCGCCGGCGCGCAGATCCTTTTCTGGTCCGATGCGCAGCGCGCAGCGAACTTCCGCGCCATGGAGGCGCAGTTCCCCGGCACTACGGCGCAGCACGGCACCCCGCGTGCGTTGCCCAAGGGTGAACCGCTCGCCATTACCGATGCCGAGGTCGAAGCCTTCATGGCCGCGCAGAATGTCGCGGGCCTGATGGTGATCCAGGACGGCAAGGTGCGGCTCGAGAAATACGGGCTGGGGATGAAGCCCGAGGACCGCTGGACCAGCTTCTCGGTCGCCAAGTCGTTCACCTCGACGCTGGTCGGGGCGGCGGTGAAGGATGGTTTCATCGCCTCGATCGACGATCCGGTGACCAAATATGTGCCTGAACTCAAGGGCAGCGGCTATGACGGCGTTACGGTCAAGCAGATCCTGACCATGACCTCGGGCGTCAAGTGGAACGAGGATTATACCGACCCGAACAGCGACGTTGTGAAGATGCTCTCCGTGCCCGTGGGCCCTGGAGAGGACCCCAATACCGCTTACCTCAAGACTTTGCCGCGCGAGGCCGAGCCCGGAACCAAATGGGTTTACAAGACGGGTGAAACCAACCTCATTGGCGTGATCGTCCAGCGTGCGACGGGCAAGACGCTGACCGAATATGCGCAGGAGAAGATCGTCAAGCCGGCGGGCTTCGAGGGCGACCTGTTCTGGATGGTCGATTCCGCCGGGCAGAATGTCGGCGGCTGCTGCCTCTCGATCCGGCTGGCCGATTATGCCCGCATGGGACTGTTCGCGCTCGAAGGCGGCAAAGGCCAGGTGCCCGATGGCTGGTTTGCCGAGGCGGGCAAGGAACAGGCGCCGATCGGCCTGCCGGGCTTCGGCTATGGCTATCAGTGGTGGACCTATCCGGGCGGCGCCTGGGGCGGGCAGGGCATTTTCGGCCAAGCGATCCTGATCGTTCCGCAGAAGAACCTTGTCGTTGCGGTGGTGAGCAACTGGCCCAAGGCGAGCGGCGGCGATCTGCGCGTACCGCAACTGCAATTCTTCCAGAAGCTCGCCATGGCGGCGAATTGAGGACCGCTTGATGACCGATGACAGCCGCCTCCATGCCGAACTCCAGTCTGCGGGCATCGCCTTCGACCAGGTCGAGCATGAGGCGGTGTTCACCGTGCTCGAAAGCAGTTCGATCGAGCGCGCCATCCCCGGAGCGCACACCAAGAACCTGTTCCTCAAGGACACCAGCGGCCAGTTTTATCTGGTCACCGTGCTCGCGGAAAAGCAGGTCGATCTGGGCGCGCTCCGGCATCTGGTGGGGGCAGGGCGGTTCAGCTTCGGCTCGGGCGACGAGATGGTCGAACTGCTCGGCATCACGCCCGGATCGGTGACGCCGCTCGCCGCGTTCAACGACAAGGCGGGCAAGGTACAGCTGGTGCTCGACGAGGTGCTGGCGGCGCAGCCGCGCGTCAACGTCCATCCGCTGCGCAATACCGCGACGCTCGGGCTGTCGGGCCTCGATCTGGTGCGGCTGCTGGTGCGCTGGCGGCATGCACCGCTGATCGTTCCGGTGCCGAACAAGGCACCGGCGGCCGAGCCGTCACAAAATTGATGGTGGGCGCGGACGCATGCATGCGATAACGCTATCGGAATGACCCAGGTCGCAGCCCGCCCGCTGATCGACGGCTTTGCCCGCCGCATCAGCTATGTCCGCCTGTCGGTAACCGACCGGTGCGATCTGCGCTGCGCCTATTGCATGCCCGAACGCATGCAGTTTCTGCCCAAGGCGGAGGTGCTCAGCCTCGAGGAACTGCACCGGCTATCGCTTGCTTTCATCGAGCGCGGCGTGTGCAAGATCCGGCTGACCGGGGGCGAGCCGCTGGTGCGGCGCGACGTGATGACGCTGGTGCAACGGCTGGGACGCGAGATCGGCCACGGTCTCGACGAGCTGACGCTGACCACCAACGGCACCCAGCTTGCCGAACATGCCGCCGCTTTGGCCGATGCAGGGGTGCGGCGGATCAACGTGTCGCTCGACACGCTCGACCGCGCGCTGTTCGCGCGTCTCACGCGGCGCGATGCGTTGGACAAGGTGCTTGCCGGTATCGACGCCGCGGACCGGGCGGGGCTGAAGATAAAGATCAACGCGGTCGCGCTCAAGGGGCTCAACGAGCACGAGCTTCCTGCGCTGATCGGCTGGGCGCATGGCAAAGGCCATGACGTGACGCTGATCGAGGTGATGCCGCTGGGCGAGGTCGAGGAAGACCGGTTCGACCATTATCTACCCTTGCCGCAGGTGCGCGACACACTCGAGCAGCGCTGGACTCTGACGGCCAACGACCACAGGACCGGCGGGCCGGCGCGTTATTTCGACATTGCCGAAACCGGCGGGCGGCTCGGCCTGATCACGCCGCTGACCAACAATTTTTGTGCCGGATGCAACCGGGTGCGGGTCACCGCAACCGGTCAGATCTACATGTGCCTCGGCCAGAACGACCGGGTCGATCTGCGCGCGGCGATGCGCGGGCCGGACAGCGATGCCGCACTCGACGCCGCGCTGACGCGCGCGATCCGCGCCAAGCCCGAGAGGCACGATTTCCGCATCGACGCACCAGGCGGCGCGCCTGCGCTCGCGCGGCACATGTCGACCACCGGCGGCTGACCGCGCGATGGCGAAACTGCTGTTCTTCGGGCGGCTGGGTGATCTGGCGGGAGGGATTGAGCGGTCAATCACGCTGTCCGAGCCGCACAGCGTGGCCGCGCTGATCGGCGTGCTGGAGGCGGGCGACAGGCTGCTCGGCAGCGCGCTGCTGGAAGACCGGCTGCGCTATGCGCTGAACGGCACGATCGTCGATCGCGATGCGATGGTCGCGGATGGCGACGAGCTCGCCTTTCTGCCGCCGGTCAGCGGAGGTTGAGATGCTCAGGCGCGTCACGATCGCCGCTGCACCATTCGATCCCGAGACGGACATCGCCGCGTTCCGCAAGGCGTTGAACCATTCAGGCGCGATCGTCACCTTTATCGGGCAGGTGCGCGCCTCGAGCGGCGATGGCAGCGTGACGACGCTCAGCCTGCAGCATTATCCGGGCATGACCGAGCGCGGCATCGACGCGATGCTCGATCAGGTTGCCGAGCGGTGGCCGCTCGAGGCGGTGCTGGTAATTCACCGGGTTGGCGACATGCAACCGCACGACCCGATCGTGCTCGTCGCGACGGCAAGCGCACATCGGCGCGCCGCATTCGAGGCGGCGGATTTTCTGATGGATTATCTGAAGAGCCGCGCGCTGTTCTGGAAGAGCGAGACAGGCGCAAACGGCAAGGTCTGGATCGAGCCGCGCGACGAGGACTATGCCGATGCCGCGCGCTGGGATCGGGAAGCGCCGGGCGGGCGCTGATCGTTCAGCAGTCCCGCCCGGGCTTTGATCAGTTGACGGCAGCCGGAACCTGAAGGTTCGGCACCTTGCCGTCGGCAGCCTGCTGCGCGAACAGGTCGCGCATGTTCTGCAGCGAGAACAGGTGAGCGTAGATCAGCGGCAGAGCGCCATTCTGGTTGAGCTTGCGCAGCTCGTCACCGCGCAGTTCGCGCAGCTTTTCCTCGTTCACCATCTGGAAGCCCTGATAGACGAAAGGCTGTGCCAGCGTCGGGTGCTCGATCTTCAGCTCGCCGTCCATCAGCAGGTCGTGCTTCTTGAGCTCTTCCATGAAGAAGGCGGTGCCCTGAACGGCGCGCTCGAAATCCTCGCAGAACTGCAGGATGTTCTTGGTGGTCTGGCTCGGCTGATCGCCGTCGAACAGCGCTTCGCCTTCCTCGAACTCGCCCAGCGCTTCGCAGGTCGGATCAAAGCACAGCGAAAGCTCCTGCGAATCCGGACGCAGGCGCGCGAGCATGAACGGATAGCGACGCACATAGGCGGGGACATAGGCCGGCTTGCGATACTTGCCGTCATCGTCGAGGAACACGTTGACGCCTTCGTTCATGCCCATCAGCGCCAGCGGAACCGGGTCCGGACCCGCCGAGAAGATGATCGGATAGGCGCGCTGCGCCTGGCTGAATTCCTCGGCCGTCAGCGGAATGGCGTGCTGGTTCTTCAGGAAATGCGCGCCTTCCAGCGTCCGCGAGCGGAACTTTGCATGGTCCTGGGAATTGAGCGGCACCAGATCGTTGAAAAGGACCGGCAGGTTGGTGGCTTGCGGCGCACTGGCCATGAAATAATCTCCGCTGACAATATGATTTTATCGGTAGAACCGGATTACGCGCCTTAAGTGGCTGGCAGGCGGCGCGCAAGAGGAACTCGCCGTCAACGCGGCGTCAAAGCGGAACGAGCTTGCCGGGATTCATGATCCCCTTGGGGTCGAAGGCCTGTTTGATCGCCTTGAGTGCCATCAGGCGCGCAGGATCGCTCAGCCGGCCCAGCTCGTCGCGCTTCATCTGGCCGATGCCATGCTCGGCACTGATCGATCCGCCCGCCGCCACGACCAGATCATGGACGAAACCACTGATTTCCTTGCCGGGGTGCTCGGGCCAGGTGGCGCGGTCCGATCCCTTGGGGGCCGCAACATGGAAATGGACATTGCCATCGCCCATATGGCCGAAAGCGGCGACTTCGGTGCCGGGGAAACGCCGTTCCACTTCGGCCCCTGCTTCGATGATGAAGCGGGCCATGTCAGCCACCGGAACGCTGATGTCGTGCTGCATCGCCGGGCCCTCGGTGCGCTCGGCCTCGGAAATCGAATCGCGCAGCTTCCAGAACGCCTCGGCCTGCGATTCGCTCGATGAAATCGCTGCGTCCTGCACCAGGTCGCGCTCGAAGGCTTCGGCCATCAGCGCTTCGGCCAGTTCCTGCGGTGGCGGTGCGGCGGAATCGTCGCGCGCGAATTCTATCAGCACATGCCAGGGATGCGTGGATCCGAGCGGAGCGCGTGTGCCGGGAATGTGATGCAGCACATTGGTGAGGCAACGCTGGGGGACGATCTCGAAACCCTCCATCTCGCGGCCCGCGCGCGCCTCGAGCATCAACAGCAGTTCACGCGCTGCCAGCGGCGACTTTACCCCGGCCCAAACCACGGCGCGGTCGATCAACGCGGGGACCAGCTTCAGCGTCGCGGCAGTGACGATGCCGAGCGTGCCTTCGGCACCGACGAGCAAATGCCGGATGTCGTACCCGCGATTGTCCTTCTTGAGCGTGGCGAGGCCGTTATAGATCGAGCCATCGGGAAGTACCGCTTCCAGCCCCTCGACCAGCGCGCGCATCGTGCCGTGGCGCAGCACCTGGGTGCCGCCGGCATTGGTCGAAACGAGGCCACCGATGGTGGCGGAGCCCTTGCCCCCCAGCGTCAGCGGGAATCGCAGCCCCTTTGCGGCGACCGCCTCGTGCAGCGTCTGCAGCACCACGCCTGCCTCTGCGACCACCGTGCGCGCGGCAGAGTCGATGGCGCGGATCGCGTTCATCCGCCGCGTGCTGAGCAGCAGGGCGCTGCCACCGGAATCGGGCGTTGCGCCGCCGACCATACCGCTATTGCCGCCCTGGGGCACGATCGGCGTCCCGGTCTCGCTCGCCAGGCGGACAATCTCGGCGAGTTCCTGAGTATTGGCGGGAGCGACCATCGCCATCGCTGCGCCGTGATAGCGCCCGCGCCAGTCGGTCAGCCAGGGGGCCAGGTCCTGCGCATCGGTGGTGAGTCCTTTCGGGCCAAGCAGCGCGGCAAGCCGATCGGTCAGTTCGGGGCGTTCAAGGGTGTCGGTCATGGCTCGCGTGATACACCTGCTGCCTCATGCCGACAATCGGCTGGGATGCCATGGCACCGGTGGCAAAAATGACACAGCCCGCGACAAAACGAGGGGTGAGCGAGGCTGAACGGCATCGTTAATCCACCGTTCAATCGCCCGGGCTAACCCGGGCTGCAGGGGCTAAACGGGTCTGGAGGTTCGCCGCGCGCGGCCATGGCATATGTCGAATCCTTGCTGGGGTTGCTGTTGCTGAGTTCGCTGCCATTGGCAGACGAGCGGCGCAGTCCCGTGGGCGACACGGAGCCCGTCGTTCCGGCGCAGCTGGGCGAGATGCTCGATCCGCGGCCCGATGTCGTGGCACAGGTCCGCATCGAGCAGCGGATCATCATCCGCGTTCCGCGCCAGTCGCTCTCGCGCTCTTCGCTGATGGCCGACATTGCACCGCCCCGCCGCGCGCCGAGGCCCGAGCCGCCGAAGTTCGAACGGCGCAAGGTCGGCAAGTGCCTGGCGATGCGCGATGTCTCGGGCGTGCGGGTGATCAACGACGACATGCTGGTGCTGTTCATGCGCGACCAGCGGATGATCGAGGCCGAGCTGGAGAAATCGTGCAGCGCACGCGAATTCTATCAGGGCTTTTACATGGAACGCAGCGGCGATGGCCGGCTGTGCGTCGATCGCGATTTGCTGCAGGCGCGGTCGGGCAGCAAGTGCGAGGTCAACAAGCTGCGGCAGTTGGTCCCTGAGGATTGATTTCGCCCCGTGATTCCGGCGCAGCAAGGTTGACTTTCGGGCGATGTTTGCGCATGGCGCCTGCGTGGCCGATGGCCCGGCATGAATGGCGTGACGACAACTGACGCGCCGCTGCCCTTATTTCGGATATTCTATGATATTTGCCGATCTCGGCCTTTCCGACAAGTTGATCCAGGCCGTAACCGATTCCGGCTATACCACCCCCACGCCCATTCAGGCGCAGGCCATCCCCCCGGTGCTGATGATGCGCGACCTGATCGGCATCGCGCAGACGGGGACGGGCAAGACGGCGAGCTTCGTGCTGCCGATGATCGACATCCTGGCCGAGGGCCGCAGCCGCGCCCGCATGCCGCGCTCGCTCATTCTTGAGCCGACGCGCGAACTCGCCGCGCAGGTCGCCGAGAATTTCGAGAAATACGGCAAGTATCACAAGCTCTCGATGGCGCTGCTGATCGGCGGCGTGTCGATGGGCGATCAGGTCAAGGCGCTGGAAAAGGGCGTCGATGTGCTGATCGCGACCCCGGGCCGCCTGATGGACCTGTACGATCGCGGTAACATCCTGCTCACCGGGTGCAACCTGCTGGTGATCGACGAAGCCGACCGGATGCTCGACATGGGCTTCATCCCCGATATCGAGACGATCTGCACCCGGCTGCCCGCGCAGCGCCAGACCTTGCTGTTCTCTGCAACTATGCCTCCGCCGATCAAGAAGCTGGCGGACAAGTTCCTCACCAACCCCAAGTCGATCGAGGTTGCGCGCACCGGCAGCGCCAATGCATCGATCGAGCAGGGCAAGGTGCGCGTCTCGTCGCGGCGCAAGCGCGATACGCTGTTCAATATGCTCGATGCCGGCGTGCAGACCGCGATCGTCTTTTGCAACCGCAAGACCACGGTGCGCGATCTCAACAAGGCGCTGCGCCAGGGCGGGTTCGACAGTGGCGAGATCCATGGCGACATGGAACAGAGCGCGCGCCTCGCCGAGCTGGAAAAGTTCAAGAACGGCACGATCAACATCCTGGTCGCATCGGACGTCGCCGCGCGCGGCCTCGACATCAAGGGCGTGAGCCATGTGTTCAACTATGACGCGCCCTGGCATCCGGACGATTATGTCCACCGCATCGGCCGCACGGGCCGCGCGGGCGCGACCGGCAAGGCCTTCACCTTCATCACCGAAGACGATGCCGAGGCGCTCGCCAATATCGAGAAGCTGATCGGCACGACCATTCCCGAAGTGGTGGTTGAGGGCGTCGAGGCACCCGCGCAGGATGACAATCCGCGCGACAAGCCCGCCAAGGGACGTGCGCCCCGCAAGAGCGAGAAACGCAAGCCCGCAGAACGCAAGGCGCGCGAGGAAAAACCGCGCGACGAGAAGCCGCGTGCGGAAAAGTCGCGCGACGATCGCCGCAAGCCTGCGCGGCCGCGCCGCGAGGAACGCGACGACGGACCCGATGACGGCTGGAATGGCCCGATGCCGGACTTTCTCTCGGTGGGCTTTGGCACGACCTAAGCGAATTCGCTCGAGAGTTTACGCGCCCGCGTCACCCTTGCGTGCCTTGTCGAGCAGGCCTGCGAGCGAGGCCGTCGCGCTACCGCGGCGTGCGGGCTTGGGCTGATCGGGCGAGGGCGCCCAGCCGCTGAGATACACGATCTCGAACCGCTCGGGCGTCTTGCCGTCGCCATCGGCGTCTTCGGCAAAGAGCTGCATCGCCGCGACTAACCCAAGTTTTCCGATCGCCGGGCCTGAAGCGGCGAGCGTATTGGTCCAGCCATGCGCGCGAAGATCGGCAATCAGTGCAGGCAACGAGGAATATCGCGCCATCAGCGTATCACTGTCCGCCACCGGCATGGCAAAGCGGGCGCGCTGAAGCAGGTCGCCCGCCGCACGCACGTCGATCTGCGGATGAATGCGCGCGGCGACCCCGCGCCCGCCCGCCTCATCCGCAGAGAGCATCGCCGCCTTGAGCCGCGGGAGCGAGCCCGCGCCGATCATCGCAGCCATCATCAGCCCGTCGGGGCGCAGTGATCGGTTGATCTGGATGAGCGCGCCGGGAAGATCGTTGACGCTGTCGAGCGTGCCCAGCGCGATCACCAGATCGAAGCTCGCCGGTTCAAAGGGCAGCAGGTCCTCGTCGCACTGCACGTCGCGTCCGATCGGCCCTGCCAGCGTCACGCGAATGCCCCGTGCGTCCAGGGCTGCCATCAGGCCGGGCGGGGCCATGCCCAGCACCAGCGCATCGTGAAAATCGCGCGTCACCCATGAGAGTCGCTCGACGATCTCGTCCGCCATATGCTCAGCAAGGAATGCACCGGTCTGCCGTGCCAGCCGTTCGCCGCGCGCCATCGCAAGCCGGCGGCGGTGCGGCGAGAAGAGCTGGCGGGGGGCGCTATCCTGGTTCATCGCGGCCTTGTGCCGATGCGCGCGCCGCGCGACAAGGGGGCATGTCGCTTGCCACCGCCCTGCGCCCGCTGGTCGATCTGGTGCTGCCCCCGCGCTGCCCCGGCTGCGGCGTGCTGGTCGAGGACGACCTGCAATTCTGCCCTGAGTGCTGGAATGCCCTGCGCTTCATCAGCGATCCCAGTTGCGCATCGTGCGGCAAGCCTTTCTCGGAAGGGCGCGATGCCGATCTGATCTGCGCCGAATGCCTGGCAAATCCACCGCTGCACGATGGCATCAAGGCGGCGGTGCTATACGACGACCTGTCGCGCTCGATCGTGCTCAAGCTCAAGCATAGCGGCAAGATCGGCCTGGCGCGGCTGGTCGCGCGGCATCTGCAACGGCATATCCCCGAAGACAAGGCCGATCTCGTGCTGATCCCGGTGCCATTGCACCGGTGGCGGCTGTGGCGTCGGGGGTTCAACCAGTCGATCCTGATCGCGCGCGAACTGGCGCGGCCGCATGGCCTGACGGTCGAGACCGATGTGCTGCGCCGCATTCGCGCCACGCCGCCGCTCAAGGGCATGACGCGCAAGCAGCGCGGACTGGCGGTGCGCGGGGTGTTCGATATCCCCAAGGACAGGCGCGAGCGCATCCGGGGCAGGCACGTGCTGCTGATCGATGATGTCTACACCACCGGCGCGACCTCGCGCGCATGCGTGCGGTTGCTCAAGCAGGCAGGCGCGGCCAGCGTGACCATCTTCTGCTGGGCGCGGGTGCTGCGCGAGGGCGACGAGGGCGCGGATATGTGACAGGCCCGTGGTCCGGCTGTTGCATTTCCGCGCAAAACGCCCAAATATCCGGGGCGGAGGACGCATTCATGGCCAAGGTCGAAATCTATACCAAATTTACCTGTCCCTATTGCTTCAGGGCGAAGTCGCTGCTGAGCAAGAAGGGCGTGGACTTCGACGAGACCGAAGTGTCGATGGGCGGCGAGCCCAAGGCCGAGATGATCCGCCGCGCCGGTGGGCGCACCACCGTGCCGCAGATCTTCATCGACGGCCAGCATATCGGCGGATCGGATGATCTGGCGGCGCTCGACCGCGAGGGCAAGCTTGACCCGCTGCTGGGGCTGTGACCACGGACCGATTGCGATGAAGATTGCTGTGCTACAGATGACAGCAGGGATAGACCCTGCGGACAATGCGCGCACGCTGGTGCAGGCGGTGCGCGATGCGAGGGCGGGCGGCGCGGACATGCTGTTCACGCCCGAAATGTCGAACCTGATCGACCGCAACCGTGCGCGGGCGGGCGAGACGATCCGCGGCGAAGACGAGGATGTCGTGCTGGTCGCGGTCCGCGCTGCAGCAGCTGAACACCGGATCTGGGTGCATCTGGGATCGCTGGCGGTCAAGGGCGACGCCCCAGACGCCAAATGGCGCAACCGCGCGTTCGTGATTGCGCCCGATGGCAGCATCGCCGCGCGCTATGACAAGATCCACCTGTTCGATGTCGACCTTGCCTCGGGCGAGAGCTGGCGCGAATCTGCCGTTTATGAAGGCGGCGAGCAGGCGGTCGCAGTGAGGTTGCCCGAGGCGGTGCTGGGCCTTTCGATCTGCTACGATATCCGCTTTTCCGCGGTGTTTGCCGCTTTGAGCCGCGCCGGAGCCGACATCATCGCGGTCCCGGCGGCGTTCACCGTGCCGACCGGACAGGCCCACTGGCATGTGCTGCTGCGCGCGCGGGCGATCGAGAATGCGTGCTTCGTCGTCGCCGCCGCGCAGACTGGCGATCATGCGGACGGTCGCAGCACCTATGGGCATAGCCTGGTGATCGATCCCTGGGGCGAGATTCTGCTCGACATGGGCGAGGAGCCGGGCCTTGGCTTTGCTGTACTCGACCTGGCGCGCATCGCCGATGTGCGTGCGCGGGTGCCGGTGATCGCCAACCGCAGGCCGGTCGCGGAGGCGGTATTGCCGTGATCGTCTACGACCTCAAATGTGCGAACGACCATGTATTCGAGGTCTGGTTCGCCTCGAGCCAGGCTTATGAGGAGCAGCGTGCGCGCGGCCTCGTCGCCTGCGCGTTCTGCGGATCGACCGAGGTCGGCAAGGCGGTGATGGCGCCGAGGCTGAACGCCAAGGGCAATCAACGCGATGCCAGCCTGCCTGCGGTGATCGATGCTCCGAGCACGCCATCGCCCGTCAGCATCAGCAATGCGCCCGCTTCTGCGCCAGCCCCCGCCGAGATCGCCAAGCTGCAGGCGGTGCTGCACGCGCTGGCCCAGGCGCAGGCCAAGGCGCTCGAACAGTCGACCTGGGTGGGCAGGGACTTTGCCGACCGCGCGCGTGCGATGCATTATGGCGAGGAAGACCATGCGCCGATCCACGGCCAGGCCGATCCCGACGAGGCTGCTGCGCTGGTCGAGGAGGGCGTCGCCGTCGCGCCGCTGCCGTTCCCGGTCATCCCGCCCGACGCCAAGAACTGACGCGAATATCGTTCGAAACCGGCGCTGCCGAAACGATTGCCTTGCCGCCCCCGCTTGGCTAAACCGCAGCGCAGTGCGCCCGTAGCTCAGCAGGATAGAGCATCAGATTCCTAATCTGGGGGCCACAGGTTCGAATCCTGTCGGGCGCACCATCCCCTCATCTGCCGCATCAGTCCGCCCGCCGCGCCAGCTCCTTCGCCGCATAGGCGACCGGGTCTTCGACATCTGCCGGTATCAGGATATCGGGGGCGATGCCGTGCGGGTCGACCGGATCGCCCGGCAGCCGCAGCGAGCGGGTCGTGGCCCAGTGGAGCTCGAACCGGCCCGAGGGGGCGGGCATGCCCATCATCTCGCCATAATCGATCACGCCGGCGGAATTCTCCTGCCCCATCAGCACGACCTTGCGGCTCTGCCGCGCGTCCATGATGAATTTCTCGGCCGAGCTTCCGGCGCGGTCGATGAGCACCGCGATGCGTGCCGGATTGGGCAGCACCTGGTCCAACCGGACAATCTCCACCGCCGGTTCGCGCGGCAGGAAAACCTGGCTGGCCGATTGCATCCGCTGGCTCTCGCTCGCCAGCAGGCGTGCCGCTTCGGGCGAGGCGCTTTCCAGCGTACGTGCCGTTTCGCCGCGCAGCCGGGCATTGTCGGCGCTGACGCGCAGTTCGACGCCAATCCGCCAGATCGGGCGGGTGTAGAGATAGGGCAGCACCGGATCATAGGTGAAGTCGGACCCACCGCCATTGCCGCGAACATCGATGATGAGCTGCGGTGTCCGCTCCAGCTCCGCGGCATTGTCCGCGATCAGCTTGCGGATCGCATCGAGATGGCTGGCATGAAACGAGGGGAGCCGAAGATTCAGGGTGGCGTCGTCGATCCGCTCGAGCAGGAACGCGTCGCCCGGCCATCGGCGCTCTGCTGCCTTCTGCGCTTCAGGGGTCGCCTGCACGCGCCGCCACTGGCCGAGCTCGTCCACGTCCAGGACATCGCCGTTGCTGCGAAGGCGTGCCTGCAGCGCAACCTCGGTTCGGTCGCCGGCACCATAGAGCAGGGCATAACTGCCATCGGCAGCACGCGTCAGCACCGCCTTGACCTCGCCGGGGGTCCAGGTCTCGGCCGCAGTGGACAGGATGACGGCGTCGAATATCTGCGCCGAGCGGTCACGCCGCAGCACGGCCAGACGATAGCGATCATCGATCAGCCACAGCCCCTCTACCGGATCGGCCGCTGTGCCCAAGGCGTTCAGCCTGGCGAGCGCGGTCTTTTCGTCGAGCGCGCGCCGCCGCGTTTTCCATGGCGGCGTCTCTGGCGCTGAGGCCCATTGCAACTGAAGATGACCATCATCGAACCAGGCGAGCCATTGTTTCAGACTCTGGCGAAAGTCGGCCTCGTCGCCTGATGCGACCTGCGCCCGGAGACGCGCCGTCAATGCATCGAGTTCGGCCTTGCGTTCGCCCTCGGTCTTGGTGGGCCAGCCCGAGTAGTTGCGCTCGATCGCTGCGGTCAGCCAGTCGAAATCGGCGAGATTGGCCGAGGGTGTTGCAGCCTCGAGGCGGCCGCCGGCAAGCGCCATCAGCCCCAGAAGGAGCAACAGGCGAAACAGGAAGGGGCGCAGGCGGCGGTGGAGAAGGGGGAGTGCGGTGATCATCGTCGTCCATCATCCGGATAGCGGTTTTGTATCAGTGCAGCGCCGATTGCGTGTCAACCTGAGCGCGGGAGCGAGGTTCAGCCCGGAAGGGCAGCGTTTTTCGCAAACCGGCAACCGCCCGGCGACAACACGCTTCGTGTGCCGCCGCCCCTTGCCGTGCCGACACCATACCCGAGCAACAGCCAAGGCGCCTCGAAACGGTGCTGGCGGCACAGCCCGGCGATCCTGTCCGTTAACCCATATTCCCCGCCTCCGAGCGTACCGTAGTTATACCGTATTTAGGGTTTTGTTTACGACACAAGCACTTATTCGACCCCATAGTTTAATGGGGATTGGGCCATGGACACGGCATCGGCAAATCAGGACAGGCTTTCTTTCTTCGGTATCGATAGTAAGGACTATAAAAGCTTTCCGCGCATACTGAAACTCCTGCAGAAGCACGCGCCGGAAGCGCTCGCCGATTTTTACGAAAAGATCGCCGCAACGCCCGAGGTCGCCAAGTTCTTCAAGTCGAAACAGAACATGGACCATGCTCGCGACAAGCAGCTTAACCATTGGGTTCAACTTTTCTCGAACGAGATCGGCGAGAACTATTTCGGAAAGGCCGAGCAGATCGGCAGCGTGCACGCCAAGATCGGACTTGCGCCGACCTGGTATATCGGCGGCTATGCCATGGTGCTCGAACAGCTGATCCATGAGGCGGTCGCCAGTTCGCCGCTGGCACGGCTGGCGGGCAACAATCTGGGCAAGGTGATCGGTACGCTGGTCAAATGCGCCCTGCTCGACATGGATATTGCCCTTTCCAGCTACTTCCGTGCGGAGGAAGCCCAGCGCCTGGCCGTCATCTCCCAAGTCGGCCAGGCGCTGGAATCGCTCGCGAAAGGCGATTTCACCGTCCGTCTCGAAGGACTGCCGCCCGCCTTTGCCAAGGTGGAGCAGGATTTCGACTTCATGCGCACCCGGATCAGCGAAACGCTGACCCAGGTCTCGCAGACCGCAGAGAGCATCAACACCGGCTCGATCGAGATCAGCCAGGCATCGGACGACCTGTCTTCACGCACCGAGCAGCAGGCGGCCTCGCTGGAGCAGACCGCCGCGGCAATGGATCAGCTGACAGGGGGCGTGCGCGAAACCGCTGATGGCGCAGCGCATGTCAACCGTTCGGTGGCCGAAGCGCATTCGGACGCGACGCGCGGCGGTGCGGTCGTCAAGGAAGCGGTCGCGGCGATGGACGATATCGAGCGGTCCGCGCAGGAAATCGCCAAGATCATCAACGTGATCGATGGCATTGCCTTCCAGACCAACCTGCTGGCCTTGAACGCAGGGGTCGAAGCTGCACGCGCGGGCGATGCAGGCAAGGGCTTTGCCGTGGTCGCCAACGAGGTGCGCGCGCTGGCGCAGCGCTCGGCCGATGCCGCCAAGCATATCAAGGAGCTGATCAGCGAGAGCTCGCGTCAGGTCAATCGCGGGGTGGAACTGGTCGGTCAGTCGGGCGAGGCGCTCGACAGCATCGTCGGCAAGGTGGCCGAGATTGCCAGCCTCGCCGCAAACATTTCCGAGCTTGCCGCCGCACAGTCGAACAGTCTGCAGCAGGTGAACACTGCGGTCAGCGAGATGGACAAGATGACGCAGCAGAATGCCGCGATGGTCGAGGAATCGACCGCCGCTGCGCGCAGCCTGGCAACCGAGGCCGATCAGCTGACCGGGCTTGTCTCGCGCTTCTCGCTGGAGGGCGGCCCCGTCGCGCGGGGATCGACGGTGCGTGAAATGCCCCGGCATGCCATATCGCGCCGTCCCGCCAGACCCGCTGCTCGAACCATGACGCAGGGCAATCTCGCCATGGCCATCACCACCGATCCCTCCGAGGACTGGTCGGAATTCTAAGGGGCCGATGGCAGGGGCACATGCACCATGCGTCATCCCATGTCGCCAACGGCGCCCAGCCGATGTGCCGATAGCGCTATCG